>NZ_JBEPFC010000097.1:0-27113 GCF_040301705.1 Streptomyces sp. NPDC000151
GCACGCGCGCCGCGCCACATGCCCAGCCGGCCGCCGATCCGCGGCACGTCGCCGTCCGGCACGCCCAGCCGCTCGATCAGCTCCCAGGTGGCGCGGTAGCCGTGCCGGGGCAGCTGCTCGGCGCCCTCGTCGACGGTGTAGCCGTCGTGCCGGAAGCTGCGCATCCGGCCGCCGACGTGCCGCTGCTTCTCGTACACCCGGACGCTCAGCCCGGCGCGCTGCAGCTCGTGCGCGGTGGTCAGCCCGGCGATGCCCGCGCCGATCACGGCCACGTCCAGGTCCGGGCTCATGCGGCGGCCCCCGAACCCACGAGGAGGCCCGACCCCACGAGGAGGTTCGCCGCCACCAGCAGCGCCACGCTCAGGCGGTGCACCGCGAAGCCGGTCTTCCGGGCCCGCATGATGTCACCGCGCACGAAGCCGGTGACGAACTGCTTCGTCCGCAGTGCCGTCGCGGGCAGCATCAGCAGCACGAACCACCACGGGGCGATGCCGGTGGCCGAGGCGACCGCGCCGAGCAGGAACTCCGCGGCCGACAGGCAGCCGATGAACACCGCGTTGCCGCGCTCCGACACCAGTGCCGCCACGGTCGGCCGCCCGACGGCCCGGTCGCCCTCGACGTCGTTGGTGTTGGAGTACACCCCGAACATCAGCGGGCCGAACCCGAACAGCACGCCCTGCACGAGGAGGAACCCGGAGAAATGGCCGGCGGCGAGGCCGTACGGCGCGACAACCAGCACCACGCCCAGCGCGACGAGGAACGCCTCCTGGAAGCCGTGATAGCTGATCTTCAGGCCGTAGGAGTACTGGAGGGACACCACGAACAGGGCCGCGATCAGCACCAGCGCCCACGTCGGACGGTGCGGCGCGACGGTCACGGCGGCGGCCCACAGGACCGCGCCGGCCAGCGCCGTCACCCAGGCGAAGCCCAGCGCCTCGCGTTCCGTCAGGGTGCCGGCCACCAGCGGCTTGCGCAGCTTGTTGCGCAGCGGGTTGTCCGGGCCGTAATTCTGGGTGTCGCTGCCGTCGCGGAAGCCGGTCACGTCGTCCAGCGCGACCATCGCCATGATCACGCACACCTGGCCGAGCAGGAACACCACGAGCATCGTGCCGGTGGGCCGGTCGAACCGGGCGGCGGGCAGCAGCACGGCGGCCAGCACCACCAGGATGCTGAGGTAGTAGTCGTAGACGTCGAGCTTGCCCAGCCGGACATAGCTGCGGAGCCGGTGCTCCGTCCGCCGTGCGGCGGCCCGCGGCAGCCCGGCCGGTAGGTCGTGGTGTGCCATCTGCCTTGTCCTCCTTGTGAGTTGGTCGCCTTCTGATCGGTCGCCCGCTGCACGGCCGCTTGCTGCTCAGCGGCTCGCTGCTCGGTCGCTTGTTGCTCAGTGGCCCGCGAACGCGCACACGGCGTCGGCGACGTACTCGACCTGCGCATCGGTCAGATGCGGATACACGGGCAGCGCCAGGGCGCGCCGGCTCGCCTCCTCGGCGTGTGGCCACCGGTCGCCGGGCGCCGCGTACACGGCGAACGCGGGCTGCAGCGGCAGCGGGAGCGGGTAGTAGGCGTGGGACTCGATCCCGCGCTCCCGCAGCCGCCGCTCCAGCTCCTGCCGCCGCTCCGCGAGGACCGCGTAGACGTAGTAACAGCGGCCGTCGCGGCCCGCGGGCGGCGGGACCACGCCCCGCTCCGCCAGCGGCGCGAACCGCTCGGTGTAGTACTCGGCGATGGCGGCGCGCCGCTCCAGCCGCCGCGCCAGCCCGCCGAAGCGGTGGATCTGGAACGCCGCCTGGATCTCGTCGAACCTGCTGTTCCGCCCGATGACGTGATGCAGGAACCGATGGCGGCCGTCCTGCCCGTGATTGCGCAGCATCCGCACCCGCTCCCCGAGCGCCGCGTCCCGGGTCACCACCACGCCGCCCTCGCCGGGCATCCCGAAGGACTTCACCTGCACGAACGAGAACACCCCGGCCTCGCCCCACAGCCCGGCGGGCCTGCCACCGAGCACCGCGCCCTGCGCGACCGCCGAGTCCTCGACGAGCCGGACGCCGTGGCGCCGCGCGAGGTCGGCGAACTGCGGCATGTCGGCCATCACGGAGAAGATGTGGGCCGGCATGAGCGCCTTGGTGCGCTCGGTGATCCGCTTCTCCACCTCGGCGGGGTCGGCGACCATCGTGTGCGGCCGGACATCGGCGAATACGGGCGTGGCGCCCAGGTGCACGACGGAGGAGGCGAGCGGGGCGCAGCCGAAGGCCGGTACCACCACCTCGTCGCCCGGGCCCACGCCGAGCGCGGCGAGCACCAGGTCCAGCGCCGAGGTCCCGCTGCTGCAGGCGACCACGTCGGCGGCGCCGAGCGATTCCTGTAGCAACTGCTCGAACCTGCGGGTGTGTTCCCCGAGGATGAAGCGCTGTTCCGGTGCGAGGCCGATGTCGCGGAGGAGGTCGAGCAGTACCGCGCGGTCGTCCTCGAACAGGTCCGGCGGGAAGAACGGAATACGTGGCGCTGTGGTCATTCCGGCCTCCCGCGGTAGAACGCGCTGATCGCCTCGCAGACGCGGTCGAGCTGCCGCTCGGAAAGGTCCGGATGGAAAGGCAGCGCCACCGCGCGCTCGCTCGCCGCCTCCGCATTCGGGAAGTCCCCCCGGGAATGGCCGATTTCCGCGAAGCAGGGCTGCAGATGCAGCGGGGTCGGGTAATACACCTCGGTCCCGATGCCGTGCCGGGCGAGATGGGCGACCAGTTCGTCCCGGCGCTCGACCTCGATCAGATAAACGTAGAAGACGGGCGAGGAGTCGGGGCCGCGGTCGACCACTTCGGGCAGTCGCAGGACGCCGGGAATTTCCCTGAGCCGTTCCCCGTAGGCCGCGGCCAGTTCGCCGCGGCGCGCGATGTCGGCGTCCAGCCGGGTCAGTTTGGCCAGCAGTACCGCCGCCTGGATGTCGTCCATCTTGCTGTTCACGCCGGGCAGCGTGGACCGCGTCGAGATCGTGGGGAAGTCGTCGAGGGTGCGGCCGAGCCGGCCGTGGTGCCGCAGGCCGGAGACCAGCTCCGCCGTCCCGGGATCGTCGGTGAGCACCGCGCCCGCGTCGCCGAGCGCGCCGAGCGTCTTGCTCGGAAAGAACGACAGCACGCCGCCCGCGCCGTGCAGCCCGGCGTGCACGCCGCGCTGCCGCATGCCGATCGCCTCCGCGCTGTCCTCCAGCAGCACCAGCCCGTGCCGGGCCGCCACACCGGCCAGGCCCGCCATGTCGGCCATCTGATGGAAGAGATGCGCGGGCAGCACGAAGCGGCTCGTCGGCGAGACGGCGGCGGCCAGCGCGGCGGGGTCCATGGCGTACGTGACGGGGTCGATGTCGACGAACTGCGGCCGGCCACCGGCGAGCGCCACCGACGTGGCGGTGGCCGCGAAGGAGTACGCGGGCACCAGGACGCCATCGCCGGGCCGGATGCCGCAGGCGCGCAGCAGCAGCACCAGCGCGTCCGTCCCGCTGTTCACCCCGATCACATGGCGCGCTCCCGTGTACGCGGCCAACGCGCTTTCCAGTTCCGCCACCTGACGGCCGTGCGAGAATTTCCCGTTGTCGAACACCTCGTTCACACGGTCCTCGATCAATGGCCACAGTCGCGCGAAGGTCTTGGCCTGGGAGAAGAATGGGACTGTATGACAATGCCCTTGAAAGGTCGCTACCTTCACCACCCCCTAGTACACCCCCCTGGTACACATTCGGCGGTTTCCCGCAGGGTGAGTGATCCCCCGTTCGCACCAATCGACACATACCCCCTGGCATATTCACACTTTGCGGTAAGTCCTATTCATATTTCTTGACTCCCCTTCTGGCGGCACGCAGCATTCGCTTGTCCGATGAACGGCGCGCACGCCGCGCACCTTTTTTGGAGGAAGATGCTGCAGCCCCTCGTGATCGGGCTGGGCCGGTCCGGAGCCGGACTTCATGTGAAGGCTCTCGCGCGCCTGGCCGCCTTACCCGAAGGTCCGCCGGTCACCGGCCGGTTGATCGCCTGCGACCCGCGCCCGCAGGCCGGCCACGGCCTCACCGGCGTGACGGTCACCCGCTCGCTCGCCGAGGCCGCCCGGCTCGTCGCCCCGCCGGCCACCGTCGTCCACGTCTGCACCCCGCCCCGGGCACGGGCCCCCGTCCTCGCCGAGCTCGCCCGGCTGGGCTTCCGCAGGTTCCTCGTCGAGAAGCCGCTCGCGGCCGACCGCGCTGCTCTCGACGCCATCGACCGGCTGCGCCACCGGTACGGCCTCGACCTGGTGGTCATGAGCCACTGGCTGGCCGCCGGCCTCACCCACCGGCTGCGCCGCCTGGTCGAGGAACGCCCGCACGGTGCGCTGCGCCACATCGCCTTCGCGCAGCACAAACCGCGCTTCCTCAAGTCCCTCACCGAGGACGGCCACCCGACCGCCTTCGACGTGGAGATACCGCACTCCCTCGGCGTCGTCCTCGACCTGGCGGGGCCCGCCGACCTCGTCGACGCGCACTGGAGCGACCTGGCGTGCGAAGGCGGCGTACGCCGCCGGATGGGCGGTGCCCGGCTCACGCTCCGCCACCACTCCGGCGTACGGACCGAGATCGCCTCCGACCTCGCCTCGCCCGTCCAACAACGCAGCGTCACCCTGCGGTTCGAGCGGGCCACGGTGGTCGGCCACTATCCCCTGAGCGAGCACGACGACCACGCACAGCTCGTCCTCCCCGACGACCCGCACCGCCCCCGCGTCTTCCGCGACGACGCGCTCACGGCCTTCGTCCGGCAGACGTACGAGGACTTCGCGGCGGGCCGGCGGCACGACTCGACCCTGCCCTACGACGTGGTCCGCCTGCTGTGCGCGGCGAAGGACCACTGCCGCGCCGCCGAACCCCCGACCGCGGGGGAGACCCCCGCCGCCCCGACAACGGAGGAACCGCATGTCCGGTGAACGCCCTTTCCCGCAGCACCGATTGACCGGCATCGGCGACGAGGCGGCCCGCGGCCTGGACGGGCAGCTCGACGCCGTCCGCCGGCTCGGCTGGAGCGCGCTGGAGCTGCGCACCATCGACGGTGTGCCGCTCGCCGACCTCGACGCCGGCACCTTCCGCACCGTCGCGGCCCGGCTCCGCGACGCCGGCCTCGACGTGCTCTGCCTCGCCTCCCGCATCGGCAACTGGTCCCGCCCCATCACCCACCCGTTCGCCGACGACCTCGCCGAACTGGACACGCTGGCCGACCAGTGCGCGGCCCTGGGCTGCCGGTACGTACGGATCATGTCGTACCCCGACGACGGGCTCCCCGAGGCCGAATGGGCCGCGCGGGCCGTCGACCGCGTCGCCCGCCTCGCCGCCCGCGCGGAAGCGACCGGCCTCACCCTGCTGCACGAGAACTGCGCGGGCTGGGCCGGCGACCGCGCCGACCGGATGCTGCGCCTGGTGCGCGAGGTCGACAGCCCCGCGCTGCGCCTGCTGTTCGACACGGGGAACGGCGTCCCGTACGGCTACGACGCGCTCGGCGTCCTGGAGCAGGTGCTGCCGCACGTCGCCCACGTCCACGTCAAGGACGCCGTACGGGCCCCGGACGGCACGGTGGCGTACACGCTGCCCGGCGACGGACAGGCGCGCGTCGCCGACTGTCTGCGGCTGCTCCTGGAGTCCGGCTACCCCGGCGCCTTCTCCCTCGAACCGCACCTCGCCGTCCGGCCACACGAGGGCTTGCGCACCCGTGACGACGCGGCGGCGCTCTTCGTCCGCGCGGGGCGGCGCCTCGAAGAGGTACTGGCGGGCGTGGCGCCGCACGCGACGACGGCCGCCGCCGCGGGCCCCGGCGGAACGTCGGAAGGGGCCCGCGCATGACCGGCGGCCCCCTGCTCGGCCCCGCCGACCTTGACCTGCTCCACCGGCTGCTGCGCACGCCGACGGCCGGCCCGCTGGAGACCGGCCCCGGCGGCGTACCCGCGCGGCTGTGGGAGGCACAGCACGACTACGCGCGCGCCGCCGAGGAGATCGGCATGCGGGTCGTGCACCACGCGGCGCCACCCGCCGCCTGCGCCGCCCGCCCGGACGTGCCCGCGGCCGTACGACGGGCCGCGGCCGACCCGGACTTCCTCGCGCTGCAGCCCAGCCTCGTCCTGCGGCTGGGTCCCGCGCGGCCGCCCGCCGCGACCGTGATGTGCAACGTCCACCTCGACACGGTCGCCGGGCAGCAGCCGGTCACCTTCGACGGGCGGCGCTTCACCGGACGCGGCGCGGCGGACGCCAAGGGCCCGGCGGTGGCCCTGCTGGCGGCCGTCCGGGCGGCGGCCGCGGCGGAACCGTCCCTCGGCCGCGACACCGCCGTCCTGATCCAGGCGGTCGCCGGCGAGGAGGGCGGCGCGATGGGCACGTACGGCACCCGGCCGCTGATCGAAGCCGGGTACTACGGACGCCTCAACCTCTTCTGCGAGCCGACCGGGCTGCGCTACCTCCCCCGGGCCACCGCCTCGATGACCGCGCGGATCACCGTCGACGGCGAGGGCGCGATCGACGACCGCCCGGACACCGGTCACAATGCCACGGTCCTCCTCGGCTTCCTCGCCCAGCACCTGGCCGCCGCCCTGGACGGGGCGCTGCCGGACGGCCGGGTCTGTGTCGCCGGACTGCACACCGGCGACCTGCACAACCGCGTCTACGGCCGCGGCCACCTGCTCCTCAACCTCTCGTACGCGCGCACCTCCGACGGCGCCGTACTGGAACGGGCGGTGACCGAGGCGTTCGACGCAGGACTCCGGGCCTTCGCCGAACGCTTCGGAGCTGCCCGAGAGTTCGCGCGCACGGCCGCCGACGCGGCCCGCATCACCCGCCTCCGGTGGGACAAACGCGGCCTGCCGTGCCTGGCCGACGCCGACCCGTGGGCTGAGGCCGTCCTCGCGGACGCGGGCGTGCCCCGATACCCCGCCGACGAACCGGCGTTCACCTGCGACGCCCTCTGGATGGCCGGCCGCCCCGGCACCTTCACCGCGGTCCTCGGCCCCGGCACCCTCGACGGCAACCACGCACACGCCGAAGGGGAGTTCGCGGACCTCGCCGACCTGGAGGCCTTCGCCTCGGCGGTGGCCGCGGTGCTCACGACCTTCGCCCGGCGCACGGCCCGGCGAGCAGACCGACCAGCGGACCGGCAAGGGAGTTCCGTATGACCCACCCAGCCAAGGACCAGGCACCGCAGCCGCCGGTACTGGTCGAGTACGACGCCCTGCGCACGGCCGTCACCACCCTCTTCGCCTCCTACGGCGTCCCGCACCGGCGCGCCCGTACCGCCGCCACCGCCCTGTGCTACGGAGACCTCACCGGGCTCGATTCGCACGGCGTCTTCAACCTCGGGCGCCTCTACCTCCCGCTCCTGGAGAGCGGGAGGGCCGACCCCGCCGCCGAGCCCCGGACCGTCACCGACCTCGGCGCCTGCGTGGTCCTCGACTCGCGCCGCGCACTCGGTCTGTGGGCAGCGGCCGAGGCGATGGACCTCGCCGTCGAGCGAGCCCGGCTGTACGGCATCGGCCTGGTCTCGGCCCGCCGCGCGACCCACTTCGGCTGCGCCGGATTCCACACCGCACGCGCCGCCGAACAGGGCATGATCGGCATGCTCGCGAGCAACTGCGGCGGCCAGCGCATCGCCCGCCCGCCGGACGGCACGCTCGCCATGCTCGGCACGAACCCGCTCAGCGTCGCCGCGCCCGCGCTGGACGGCCGCCCCTTCGTCCTCGACATGAGCACCACGGTCGTCCCCACGGGACGGATCCGCACGGCAGCGCGCCGCGGCGAGCCCGTACCGGAAGGCTGGCTGGCGGACCCGGCGGGCAACCCGCAGACCGACCCCGGCGCCTTCGACCGCGGCGAGGCCCATCTGCGCTGGCTCGGCGGCGACCCGGCCACCGGCGCGTACAAGGGCTTCGGCCTCGGCCTCGTCGTCGAGCTGCTCGCAGCCCTGCTGCCGGGCGCGGCCGTCGGGCCGGCCCCGGAGGCGCTGGAGGGCGACGGCCGGCCGCACGGCCGCGACGACGACATCGGCTTCTTCGCCCTCGCCGTCGCACCGGAGAAACTGCGGCCCGACGGGGACTTCCCCGGCGCCGCACGGGCCCTGTTCGGCACGCTGCTGGCCTGCCCGCCCGTGCACGAGAGCCGCCCCGTGCGCTATCCGGGCTGGTGGGAGGCGGAGCGGGCGGAGACGCGGCGCCGTGACGGCATCCCCCTCCCGGCCCACCTCCACGAAGAGCTCACCGCCCTCGGGGTGCTCTCCCGGGCGACGGGAGCGGCGCGATGAGGCCCCGCCGCATCGGCGTCATCGGGCTCGGCGCCATCTCCCGGTACTACCTCGCCGCGATCGACCGACTGCCCGGCTGGACCCTGGCGGCCGTGTGCGACCCGCGCGAGGCGGCGCTCGCCCCGCACCGCGGTCACGTCCCCTGCCACGCCGGCCACGAGGCGCTTCTGGCGGAGCCCGGCCTGGACGCCGTGGTCGTCGCCGTACCGAACCACGCGCACGCCGGGATCTGCCGGGACGCCCTGCGCGCCGGCCTCCCGGTCTGCGTCGAGAAGCCGCTCGCCCTGCACGCGGGGGAGGGGCGGGAGCTGACCGCGCTGGCCCGCGCGCACGCGACCCCGCTCTTCACGGCCTTCCACCGCCGTTACAACGACGAGGTCCGCCGGCTCCGGCGCGACGTGGCGGCCGCCCGGGCCCCCATCGCCTCGCTCACGGTCCGCTACCTCGAACGCATCGAGGAGCACATCGGCGGCGACACCTGGTACCTCGATCCCGAGCGGTGCGGCGGCGGCTGCGTGGCCGACAACGGCCCCAACGCCTTCGACCTCGTACGGCAGTTCCTCGGGGAGGTGCAGGTCAGCGAGGCGGCGATCACGCGCGACGCGCGGGGCACCGACCGGCAGGCGGTGATCGGCCTGCGCGCCGCGGACGGGCGCACGGCCACGGTCGAACTGGACTGGTCCTACCCCGGCGAGGCCAAGGACATCGAGGTGCGGCTGACGGACGGCACCGTGCGGTACGCGGACATGCTGGCCCGGCACCCGGGCTTCAAGGCGTCGCTGTGGCACGAGTACGCCGGCATCCTCGACGACTTCGCCGCGGCCCGGCCACCGGGGGACGACGGCACGGACGACGGCCTCGCCGCGCTGGAGCTGGTGGCGGCGAGCTACCGCACGGAACACGTCGTGACGACAGACGTGATGACAGACAGGGGAGACCAGTGACCGGACGCATGTGCCACGAGGCCGGCGCTTCGCACGGGGGCAGCACGTCGCACGAGGACGGTCCCAAGCGCTCCGTGCGCGGCGACCTCGTGAAGATCCTGCTGCACCGCCGGACGGACCGCGGCATGACGCTCGAACCGCACGCGAGCCGCTGCGTGCAACGCGGCGAGGTCCACGAACTGGTCACCACCGACCAGCGGGAGACCCGCCCGGGCTCCCGCATCGACCGGGTCGGCTTCCTCGGCTTCGTGGAGCTGGCCTGCGCGGGGGTGATCGACCGCGGGGACGACGTCTGGATCGACGGCCTCTGCATCGGCACCGTCGTCGGCTTCGACGCCTGCCACTTCCCCAACCACTACAACATCCTGATCCGCACCGGCCGGCTCGTCACCGGCGGCGACCTGGAGCTGTGCCCCGAACTCCCGGTCGCCTTCACGCAGATGAGGTCACCGGCCCACTGACCGCCGCTCACGGACACGGCGCGGCCGGTGGCCCCGCGGGGACCACCGGCCGCGCCTTTCGCGTCGGTGACGGGATCAGCCGAGCAGCTCGACGTCCAGCTGGCCGAAGTGGTACTTGCGTACCGCCGCGAGCAGTTCGTCGAGCGACAGCTCGCCGTCGTCGTTGGTGTCCACCTTGCGGAACGCCTCCTGGGCGGCCGAGCGGTCCACGCCGATCCCGCCGAGCCACGCCTCGAACTCGCTCGCGTTGATCTGGCCGTCGGCGTTCTTGTCGCAGAGACCGATGATGCCCTTCACCACCGGGCCGAGCGCGCGGTTGAAGTCGGCCTCGCCTCCTTCGAAGATGAGGTTCTCGGTGACGCGCAGGAACTGGTCCTGGGTGAGCGGGCCGTTCGACGGTGCCCCGGCCGCCTGCGTGAGGTGATCGAAGAGGCTGCGGAACGCTTCCCGCAGCGACCGCGCCTCCTGGGAGTCGGTGGCCTTGCCGAAGTTCTGCGCGATCTTCCCGGCCTCCTGCTCGAAATCCTGCCATTCCAGGATTCCGTTGCCGTCCGAGTCCCACTTCTCGAAACGCTTCCGCAGGCGCTCGTTCGCGACGGGAGTAGCCATGGGTGTGTCCTTTCCTCGATGTGCGGGATGTGCGGGATTTCAGCGGCGCTGGACAGAACGTCGGCGCCGCCTCGCGTGGCCTTCCTTCTCCGAAGGCCCGCAAGTCTGGAATTCAGAGGAGCGTGACCCGGGCTCCGGAGGCCCTTCCGCGGGTGTCCAGCAGGGCACAGTCCGCGCGGGTCAGCGTCGTCATGTCGTAACAGGTGTGGTCCTGCAGGAGAATTGCCAGGTCGGCACCGGCCAGGGCGTCCGGCAAGGACTCCACGCGCTCCAGGAATTCACCGTCCGCGGCGAATTCCGGTACATACGGGTCGTGATAGCGGACCGTGATGCCCCGGGCGCGCAGGCCGCTCGCCACGGGAGCCGCCGGCGATTCCCTGGCGTCGGCCACATCGGGCTTGTACGCCACGCCGAGCAGGACGACCGCCGCCTCCGCGGGCGCCTTCCCCATGTCGCCGAGGAGCCCGACGGCCCGGCCGGCGACGTGCTCCGGCATGCGCGACACCACCTCGTGGGCCGCGGACAGCATCCGGAAGGAGAAGCCCTCGGCGTCGGCCTTCGCCGCGAGATAGCGGGGATCGACCGGGATGCAGTGGCCGCCCACCCCGGCCCCGGGCCGGAACGGCGCGAACCCGAAGGGCTTCGTCGCGGCGCAGTACAGCACGTCCCACACGTCGATGCCGGCGCGGTCGCAGTACAGCGCCACCTCGTCGACGAGCGCGATGTTGACGTACCGGTAGGTGTTCTCCAGCAGCTTGGCCATCTCGGCCTCCCGCGTGCCGCGCGATACCACCAGCGTCTCCACGAACCGGCCGTAGAAGGCGACGGCGTGCTTGGCGCACAGGGGGGTGCAACCGCTCACCACCTTCGGGGTGTTGCCGATCCCGAACCGCCGGTTGCCGGGGTCGATGCGCTCGGGCGAGTACGCGAGATGGAAGTCCGTACCGGCCCGCAGTCCGCTGCCCTCCTCCAGGATCGGCCGGACGACGTCCTCCGTGGTGCCCGGGTAGCTCGTGGACTCCAGGACGACGAGCATGCCGGGGCGCAGGCCACGGGCCACGGCCTGGGACGCGGTCCGCACCGCGCCGAGGTCCGGCGCGCCGCCCGCGCCCAGTCCCGTGGGGACACAGATCACGACCGTGTCGGCCCGGCCGGTCACGGACGCGTCGTCCGTCGCGCGGAACCCGGCGGCCACCATCTCGGCGACGTCCGCGTCCGCCACCCCGCCGACGTGCGAGCGCCCCTCGTTGAGCCCGCTCACCACCGCGGCGGAGACGTCGTACCCGACGGTGCTCAGACCCGCGGCACACGCGGCCCGCGCGAGCGGCAGCCCCACGTGCCCCAGGCCGATCACGGCGAGATCGACGGTCATGGAAAATCCCCCCTCGTTCGCAACGGCTTCTTCCTCGCACCCGCGTCAGGCGGAGAAACTCCCGCTGTTCGGCGGGACGTGCGCCCCGAATCCCGGCTGCACGGTCAGCGACGGAGAGAGACAGAACGGATCGCCGTACACCTGGACGGGCTTGTCGGTGCGATTGACGAGGACATGAGCGGCGGGCGGCAGCTTTTGACAGCCCACCGGATTCTCGTACGTGGTGAGCGGCTGCAACTCGGTTTCAAAAACAGTGACTTCGCCGTCACTCGGGGCGGCAGCGGCAGGCACGACCGCGGAAACGCTCGCGATGAGCGCGACGGCTACCAGGGTGAAAACGGAGCCGACTCGGCGCATATGACTTTCCTTTCGCGGGGAACGAGCATCGCCGGAATGCTGCCCCTGCGCCCTCCCGCGTAATATTCACCCGTCAAGGTGCACCCGAACCAGCGACAATATGCCGATCCGGTGACACGAAAAGATCGTATGACCGGTCAGCCGTGCCGCCGGGCGGGCTAGCGGCCGTCGGCGGTCAGCAGGCCGAGTACGCAGCCGGCCAGGGCGCAGGCGGACAGCGCGGCCGTCACCGCCAGGCACAGCACCCGGTGGCGCAGCGCTCGGTACCGGGTGGCGTACTCCTCCTGGAGCTCCGCGCAGCGGTGCCGGATCCGTTCCAGGTAGCGGCGGGTGAGGGCGAGCCGGTCGTCCGTGTACTGGCGGATGACCTCTTCGCGCTGCGCCGTGGTGAGCCAGGGCATCCGGTCCGCGAACGCCGCGGCCTCGGTCCGGGCCCGCTCGGCCTCCGTCCAGCACAGCAGATAGCCCTCCAGCCGGCCGAGGCCGGCGTCGGCCGCGCGCTCGTCCGGGCCGTACTGCGGGTTCATTTCTCCCCCGTGCCGCCGCGCAGCGAGGTGTCCGGGTCCTCGTCCAGCATGTCCCTGCGCCCGGTGGCCTCGGCCTGGTCCAGCATGGCGACGCCGGGGTGGTGCAGGTCGAAGGCGGGGGACTCGGAGCGGACCCGGGGCAGCGTCTCGAAGTTGTGCCGCGGCGGCGGGCAGGACGTCGCCCACTCCAGGGACCGGCCGTAGCCCCAGGGATCGTCGACCGTGATCCTCGGCGCGTACCTGGCGGTCCGCCACACGTTGTACAGGAACGGCAGAGTCGAGACGCCCAGGAGGAAGGCGCCGATGGAGGAGACCGTGTTCAGGGCGGTGAAGCCGTCGGCCGAGAGGTAGTCGGCGTAGCGGCGGGGCATCCCCTCGGCGCCCAGCCAGTGCTGGACGAGGAACGTGGTGTGAAAGCCCACGAAGAGCGTCCAGAAGTGGATCTTCCCCAGCCGTTCGTCGAGCATGGTGCCGGTGAACTTGGGCCACCAGAAATGGAATCCGCCGAACATGGCGAAGACCACCGTGCCGAACACGACGTAATGGAAATGCGCGACCACGAAATAGCTGTCGCTCACGTGGAAGTCCATCGGGGGAGAGGCGAGGATGACGCCGGTCAGTCCGCCGAAGAGGAAGGTGAGGAGAAAGCCCAGGACCCACAGCATGGGCGTCTCGAACGACAGGGAGCCGCGCCACATCGTGCCGATCCAGTTGAAGAACTTCACCCCGGTGGGCACCGCGATCAGGAAGGACATGAACGAGAAGAACGGCAGCAGCACGCCGCCGGTGACGAACATGTGGTGCGCCCACACGGTGACCGAAAGACCGGTGATCGAGATGGTCGCCGCGACCAGTCCGATGTAACCGAAGATGGGTTTACGGGCGAACACCGGGATGATTTCGGTGACCACACCGAAGAACGGCAGGGCGATGATGTAGACCTCGGGATGCCCGAAGAACCAGAACAGATGCTGGTACAGCAGCGCGCCGCCGTTGCCGGGATCGTAGATATGGGCCCCGAATTTCCGGTCCGCCGCGAGCGCCAGCAGGGTCGCGGCCAGGACGGGGAAGGCCATCAGGACGAGCACGCTGGTCAGCAGCACGTTCCAGGTGAAGATCGGCATCCGGAACATCGTCATGCCGGGCATCCGCATGCAGATGATCGTGGTGATGAAATTGACGGCGCCGAGAATCGTGCCGAATCCGGAGAGCGCCAGGCCCATCACCCACATGTCCCCGCCGACCCCCGGTGTCCGGGTGGCGTCGGACAGTGGCGTATAGGCGAACCATCCAAAATCGGCCGTGCCGCCCGGCGTCACGAACGACGCCACCGCGATCAGCGAACCGAAGAGGAAAAGCCAGTAGGACAGCATGTTCAGGCGGGGGAACGCCACGTCCGGCGAGCCGATCTGCAAGGGCATGATGGCATTGGTGAAACCGGCGAAGAGCGGGGTGGCGAACATCAGCATCATGATGGTGCCGTGCATGGTGAACGCCTGGTTGAACTGCTCGTTGGAGAGGATCTGCAGGCCCGGGCGCGCCAGTTCGGCACGCATGGAAAGCGCCAGCAGCCCCCCGAACAGAAAGAAGATGAAGGCCGTCACCATGTAGAGAGAGCCGATCTTCTTGTGGTCCGTGGTGGTCAGCCACGTCACCACCACGGCGCCTCTCGTGCGACGGGGGGTTTCTCGGACCATCGGCTGATCCGGGCGCTCCGTCTGCGTCGTCACGACGCCACTCCCTTTCCGCTCCCATGGGTACACGGCTGGTATACGGCACCGGCCGAAAGCAGCCGTGCCATTGGGCCGTACGTGGGAGAGGGGAATCCGTCCCGGCCAGGGAGCCCCCGGGAACCGGTCGGGCGTCAGGCGTCGGGCGTCAGGCGTCGGGGATCAGCGCATGTTCGACGACCTCCCTCGCCACCTCCCGCAGGCGCCTGCCGCGGCGGCGGGCGTGGCCGCGCATCACCTCGAACGCCTCGTCGACGCTGACCCCCATGCGGTGCGCCAGGAAGCCCTTGGCCTGTTCGATGGCGATACGGCTCTGCAGCGCGGTGCGCAACTGGTCGTTGACCCTGCGGTAGGTGATCAGGGCTTCCTGGTGGCACAGGCTGACGGCCACGACGTGGGCCAGCGCCTGGCCCAGCCGCACGTCCGGCTCGGGCACCGGAGCGGAGCCCGTACGCAGCAACAGCAGACAGCCGTCGGCCTGCCGCCGGTGGGTCAGCGGGACCGCGCTGGCGAAGCGGTACCCGGCGGCGAGGGCCTGCTCGGTGAAGGCGGGCCAGCGCGGGGCGGTGGAGAGCAGGTCCACCGAGACGACCGGGGAGGTCGTGCGGTAGGTCTCCCGCGCGGGTCCCTCCAGCGCCGCGATGGTCAGCAGGTCGGTGAAGGCCGGGTCCGGCTCGCTCGCGGCGACCGGCTGCAGCCCCTCGCCGGGCGGCGCCCACAGCACCGCGGCGGCGGAGACGTCCAGCAGCTGCACGCACCGGGTGGCGAACCGCTGCAAGTAGCCGGTCGTGTCGAACGCCTGCCCGTAGGAGGCGTCGGCCAAGTCCACGAAGACGTCGGCCAGGAACTGCTCGCGACCCATGATCATCCTTACGGCCGTGAAGAGGGAGGAGGACGGTCGTCCGGCAGGCAGGGGGTGACGAACACGCGGTCGGCCCTGACGCCTCCTCGGGCAATGCCGCGCACCGTGCGCATCCACTCGGTAACAGCACTCTCACAGGGTCCCGCACCGGCCGCGCGCCATGACTATGACTCGGACACGTACCGTGCCGTCCGAGCCATCCGGCGCCCGGAGCCGGGCCTCCCGCTACGGTCCCTCCGGGCGGGCCCGCCCCGTACCGGGCCAGCCGGAATGCCAAGGGGACATGCCACGAGGTCCGCCGCGTCCGTCGTGCCCGACGTACGAACACGCAGGCAAAGATGGCTCGGACAGTCCCGGCCCTCTTGAACCGTCGGAAGTTCCCCGTTCACTCCTTCCCGCCCACCACGGACTTGTCGGCCAGCCGCCCGCTCTCGTAGCAGAGCCGGTAGGCGTCGGAGGCGAACACGCCCGTGTTGTAGTACGCGCAGCGCCGGCCGCGCGGCGCGGGCGGTGCGTCGTCCGGCGGCCCGTCGCTCGTGAAGGCCGGCAGCCGGTCCTCCACGGCCCGCTCGTCCTGGCCCACCCGCAGCCGGTCGTACGCGGCGCGGTCCAGCACCGAGAAGGACGAGCTGACCAGGCTGACCGGGATCATCAGGAGCAGGATGCCGGCGAGGGCCGCCAGTGGCGCCACGACGGTCTGCGTCAGCCGCCGCCGCACCTGAAGGCGGGCCCGCTCCAGCTCGCGGGCGGACGTACTGCGGGGTGCTCCGGAGCCGGGGCCGGCGGCGGGGTTGGGGTCGGGTCCGGAGTCGGGTCCGGCGGCGCGCGCGTCCGCGACCGTCCCCGCGCCCGCACCCGTCGGCAGTTCGGCCGCGACCTCGAAGCCGCCCTCCGGGGTCGGCCCCGTCCGGAGCGTGCCGCCCGCCAGCCGGACCCGTTCGTCCAGGCCCACCAGCCCGGCGCCGCCCGAGGCCACGCCGGGCGGCGGCGCATCCGCGGCGGCGGGCTCATTGACCACCGCGACGGACAACGTGCCGTCCGCGCGGTCGATTCGTACCCGCACCGCGCCGCCCGGCGCGTGCTTCGCCGCGTTCGTCAGGGACTCCTGGACCACGCGGTGCACGGCGAGGCCGACCATCGGCGACAGCCCGTCCACTGCACCTGTGCGGGCCACGCGGTCCGCTGCGTCCGCGCGGGCCACGCCAGCCACTTCCCCCGTGCGGGCCACGCCGTCCGCTGCCTCCGTGCGCGCCAGGTGGATGTCGACGCCGGACTTCCGTGCCCGTTCGACCAGCGCTTCCACGGTCTCCTCCGACGGGACCACCGGCGCCTGTTCGTCGTCCGCGCGCAGTACGCCGATGATCTCCCGCAGCCGTTCGGTGGCGGCGCCCGCCGCTGCCCGGAGCTCGCCGACGGCCGCCTGGTGGCGGGCGTCCAGCGACGGGTCGACCTCCAGGGCGCCCGCGCGCACCGCGAGCAGCGTCAGCTCGTGCCCGAGCGAGTCGTGCATGTCGCCCGCGATCCGGGCCCGTTCGCGTATTCGCGCGCGGTCGGCGACGGCCTGCTGCTCGCGCTCCATCCGGTCGGCCAGCCGCCAGCCGCTGCCGACCAGCTCGGCGTACTGGCGCCGGAGGCGGCCCAGCAGCCAGGGCAGCACCGCACACGGCAGCAGCACCAGCAGCATCTGGGGCCAGCCCCACAGATCGTGGCCGATGATCGCGCAGAGCGGCAGCCCGGCCACCGCGACCGCCGCGAAGAACCACAGGGCCGGGCGGATCTCCGCCATGCGGCGCCCGGCCAGGTAGGCGAAGGTCGCGAGCGCCGGCCAGTACAGCGGACTCAGCAGCTCCACGCTCTGCGCGAGACCCAGCGCGACCGGTACCCCGAGCGCTGCCAACGGCCGGCGGCGGCAGAGCAGTACGGCCACGGCGAGCAGCGGTACGGACGCGAACGCGACGAACAGCGGCCGCCCGGGCGGGAACTCGAAGAGGGCCACGGCCGGCGGTGCGGTCACTGCGGACCACAGCACCAGGTCGTAGGGGCGCGGGAGCCAACCGGTCATGCTGCTCATGCCGTCCAGGATCGCCGATGCCCCGCCTCCCGCGCCCCTGACGAAAGTCATCAAAAACGCGGGATATCAGTCCTCTTGGACGACCCCGGCCTCGTACGCGAGGATTGCCGCCTGCACCCGGTTCCTGACGTCCAGGTGGGCGAGGATCTGGCTGACGTACGCCTTCACGGTCCCCTCGACCACGTGCAGCCGGCGGGCGATCTCGGCGTTGGACAGACCGGCGCCGACCAGGGCGAGCACATCCCGTTCGCGGCCGGTCAGGCCCTCGATGCGCGCCCGGGCGCCGGCCTGCTTGCCGAGCTGCCCGGAGTCCAGCCGGTTGATCACCCGGCTGGCGATGGCGGGGGAGAGGTAGGCGCCGCCCTCGGCGACCGCCTGCACGCCGGCGATCAGCTCGCGCGGATCGCCGGACTTCAGCAGGAACCCGGCGGCGCCGGAGCCGAGCGCGCTCGCGATGTACTCGTCCTCGGAGAACGTCGTGAGCATCACCACCGCGCTCCCGGGCGCGACCCGGCGCAGTTCGGCGGCGGCCTGCAGGCCGTCCAGGCGCGGCATCCGGATGTCGAGCAGACACAGGTCCGGGCGGTGCTTGAGGGTGAGCGCCACGGCCTCGTGCCCGTCGGACGCCTCGGCGACGACCTCGATGTCCTCGGCCGTACCGAGGATGGCCCGGATCCCGGCCCGGATCATCGCCTCGTCGTCCGCCAGCAGCACTCGGATCATCGTCTCCCCCGTTTCCGTACGTGCACAGAGCGGGCCCACGCTACCGCCTGCGTAACCCCTCGGACGCTGACGAAAGTGCCGTACCACCGCTGACGAAGGACCCCTGACCGGCCCCTTCCCCGCTCCCTAAGGTCTGAGCACTACCGCGCCGCCGCGACGTCTGAGCTTCGCGCGCGCTTCACCCGGCGCACACCCCGCGCGCCGACACTTCGACCGCCCCCCGAATAACCGTCCCCCGAACAACCCGAATAAAGGGAAAGACGCCATGTCCCGTACCGCCGTGCCGCGCCGCCTTCTGATGTGCGCGCCCCGCCACTTCGACGTCACGTACTCCATCAACCCCTGGATGGAGCCCGAGAAGCCGGTCGACGGCGGGCTCGCCCTCGCCCAGTGGGAGCAACTGCGCGCCCTGTACCGGGAGCTGGGCCACACCGTGGAGGTCATCGAGCCGGCCGACGGGCTGCCCGACATGGTCTTCGCGGCCAACGGCGCCACGGTCGTGGACGGCAGGGTGCTGGGCGCCCGCTTCCGGCACGAGAAGCGCACCGCCGAGGGGCCGCTGTACCTCTCCTGGCTGCGCGCCCACGGCTTCACCGAGACGTACTGGCCCGAGCACGTCAACGAGGGGGAGGGGGATTACCTGCTGGTCGGCCGCCGACTCCTGGCCGGTACCGGCTTCCGCACCGACCCCCGCTCGCACGCCGAGGCGCAGGAGTTCTTCGGCGTGCCGGTCACCGGCCTGACCCTGGTCGACCCGCGCTTCTACCACCTGGACACCGCGCTCGCCGTGCTCTCCGAGGACGAGGTCATGTACTACCCGGAGGCGTTCACGCCGGGCAGCCGGGCGGTACTGCGCGAGCTGTTCCCCGACGCGCTCCTCGCGACGGCCGAGGACGCGGCGGTGTTCGGCCTCAACGCGTTCTCCGACGGCCGCCACGTGCTGCTGCCGGAATCCGCGACGGGGCTCGTCGCGGGGCTGCGCGAGCGAGGGTTCGAGCCGATCGGCGTGGACCTCACCGAACTCCTCAAGGCCGGCGGCAGCGTCAAGTGCTGCACCCTGGAGCTGCGCGAGGGGTGACACCCGGACCGGCGAGCCGCCGGGCCGCCGAGCGGCAGCGGTAGGCACGGGCCCAGCAATGGCCGGTTCGGCCATTGCGACGTGCCGCCAAGAGGACTGCTATTGCACCAGCACCTGTCGCACGAGGTGGGAGGCGGGGAGACCGGGGAGTCCCTCGAACCACAACGGCAACTGCTCTCCGAATGTGCCGAGTCCCAGCACGTCCGGTCAACAAGGCACCTCGCAACACAGCACCGCTCAACACAGCACCGCTCAACCCAGTGCATGCCTGGAACCGGGTGGACGAGCCGAACTGGCAATCGAACCCCGGCCTCGTAGAGCCGTCCCATGAACCATCGCACGCGCCGGCCGACAACAGGGAGAGATCATGCCCGAGACGGAACCCAAGACGTCGCAGCGAGAGACGGGATCCAGGACGGTCAGCGAGGGAGCTCGCCGTGCTGCCGAGTCCAAGCGCGCCTCGCCGTCTGAATCGCGTGCGCAAACAAGTGACGGCAACATCGGTGTCGTGATGGCCGGGGCCGGCGCCCGCGGGGCATACGAGGCCGGGATGCTGGCGACGCTCCTGCCGAAGCTTGACGAGCGTCGCCAGCGGCCGGGGGTGTTCGTCGGCACCAGCGCAGGGGCCCTCAACGCGGCGCTCTTCGCCTCGCTCGCCCACCTGCCCGCGCAACAGGCCGCCGATGAGGCACTGAAGGTGTGGCGGGGGATAACGAAAAACCAGGTCTTCGAGCCGTTCCTGCCCAGGGCCGTGCCGGTGGTCCTCAGGCAGTACCTCGCCGGGCTGCTGAACCCGTCCCGCGCCTCGCTGTCCGCTCTGCTCGATACCGCTCCGCTGCGGAAGACCCTGCAGAAGAAGCTGGATTGGCGTCAGCTGCACGACAACCTGCAGAACGGGACGGTACAGGCCGTGGCGGTGGCCACCACGGCGTGCTACAGCGGCCGCACCGAAATCTTCGTGGAGGGGCCGCGAGCCGACCGGCTGCCGCCGAGCGACGCCGACCGGGCGGTGGACTACACCCGGGCCGTCCTCACCGAGGAGCATGTGCTGGCATCCGCCGCGATCCCCGTGGCGTTCCCGCCGGTTCGCATCGGGTTGGCCGGTGGCTGGTACATGGATGGCGGTGTGCGGCTCAACGCACCCATCAAGCCGGCGATCGAGCTCGGCGTGAGCCGAGTCGCGGTCATCGCGACCGCGCCCGTGCGATACCTTCCCCAGCCCCGCGGGATAGGGGAGACCGAGCCGTCCATCCTGGACGATTCTGCCCAGATCCTGAACGGGCTGATGGCCGATCGCATGATCGAAGACGTCCGCACCCTCGGCAAGATGGACGAATTGATCAAGTCCAGCAAACCGGTGAAGAGCCCGCGCGGGCGCGACTACGAGGTCATCGACTACCTCTTCGGAGGGCCGGCCCCCGGTCAGTACGGACAGCTCGGTGAACGTGCCGCATACGTCCTGGATACCTATTTCCGCGGGATCCGCCGTCTGCAGAATCTGGACCTGAGTTTCCTCGCCACCCTGCTCGGCCCTGGACACAGTCGTGGCGAGCTGCTCAGCTACGTGCTTTTTGAACCGGAATTCATCAACGAGGCAATCAAGTTGGGCCAGCAAGACGCACAACTGATCCTCAGCAACGCGGAGGAGCGCGAGGGCGAACTCCTGTGGCGCAACGACGCCGTCAGCGCCGCCTAGGTCGTGTCCGCAACGTCCCGCCGTCCGCCCGCCCGGATGGCGGGACGGCGGGACGGGGCCTGCCCGAAACGCCCTAGGCCCCTTCGGGCGGCTCGTCCGGAGCATCGTCCGGGCCCCCGTGGCTGCCCGTGGGCATGGCCGGGTGGCGGCCGAGGAGGAAGACGCCGGTCACTACCGCTGCCAGGCCCAGGAGTTCGCCCGCCAGTGCGGCGGGGGTGACGCGGATGCGGTCGCCGAGGAAGCCGATGCCGCAGGCGATGCCGGCCAGTGGTTCGGCCGCGGTCAGTGCCGGCAGGGACATCCGCAGCGGCCCGGCCTCGAAGGCGCTCTGGACCAGCATCAGGCCCGTCACGGCCAGCACCACGATCAGGTACGGCTCCCAGCTCAGCAGCATCCTCCCGAGGCCGTGGTCCTCCGCGATCGAGCTGGACACGCGGGTCAGCGCGTCCTGGAGGCCGTACAGCACACCCGCGGCGGCGGCCAGCAGCGGCGGTTCCTCCACCAGGCGCACATGACGGGCCGTCAGTACCAGGAGCAGCGCGATCGCGAGGACGCCGCCGAAGACGATCCAGTGCCGCAGCGTGCCGGTGTGGGCGGGCCCGCTGTACGGGCTTCCGGCGATGATGAAGGCCGCCACGCCGCCGCTGAGCAGGAGCACGCCGGCCCAGCCCGACCAGCCCAGCCGCTCCCCGCTGAGCCACCGGGCCAGCACCATGGCGAACAGCAGGTTGGTGGCCAGCAGCGGTTCGACGCGGGACAGGTCGCCTTGGCTCAGCGCGAGCACGCTGAAGATCTGCCCGACGATCATGCAGCCGATCCCGGCGAGCCACAGCGGTACCTTCATCAGGTCCAGCAGCAGCCGGAAGCTGAGCATGTCGGTCAGCGGCGCTTCCCGTGCCGCGTGCTGCTGCAGGACGAAGCCCAGCCCCAACAGGCAGGCGGCGAGGACACCGTAGAGGTACAGCATGCTTCACCGCACCGGGGGGCGGCCGGCGGGCGGCTGCTCGGCCGAGGGCACCCGGGCGGCCTCACGCAGCGCCGCTTCCCCCTTGAGCAGCGGGGAACGGGCCAGTACCAGCGCGGAGCCGGCGATCAGCGCGCCGCCGGCGACGGCCGGCACCACGTACCAGCCGCCGCGCACGTGCTCCGCGAAGGCGAGGGAGCCCCACAGGATGGCCACCAGCGGGTCGGAGAGGGTCAGTCCGGGCTGGGCCGCGAGCAGGTTGCCGGCGTGCAGCGCCGACTGGAGGAGGAACATCGCGAGGATGCCCGCCGCGACCATCGCGTACAGCTGCCAGGCCGCGAACACCGCGGTCAGGCCCTCCTCCTCGCGGCCCATCGCGCCCTTCATGAAGGCGGCCGTCAGCCCGAACTGGCAGCCGGCGGCGACACCGAAGGCGGCGGCCCTGCGGCTGGCGCCGCCCGGGAGCGCCGGAGACTGGCGGCGGCCCCACTCCACGGTGGCGACGACGACGAGGAGGTTCGCGCCGACGCCCACCGTCCACGCCTGCCAGCCCGCCTCCTCGCCGTTCCCGGGGGCGGGCGAGAGGAAGTACAGCAGGGCGGCCAGCCCGCCGGTCATGCCCACGGCGGACAGCCACTCGCGGTGGTGCAGCCGGGTGTGGAACACCCGCGACGCCAGCAGCAGCGTCACCGGCAGCTCGATGACGAGGATGGGCTGGACGACCGACAGGCTGCCGGTCGCCAGCGCGGCCGCCTGCAGGACGAAGCCGAGGATCACGCAGAGGAAGCCGGCGAACCACACCGGGCGGCGCAGCAGGTGCAGGATCAGCTGCGGCCGCAGGCTGTCCTCGCCCGGCAGGTCGCGGCTGGCGCGCCGCTGCAGCACCGAGGCGGCCGCATTGGCGCAGGCGGCGAGCACGGCCAGGAGGTAGCTCAGCACGACGTCCTTCCTCGGTCGTCCTCCTGGAGAGGACGGATCGGGCGGCCCCTCAGGCGAAGCGCGTGGCCAGCCGCCGGAACAGGGCCGGGGCGAGGCCCTTGAAGCGGGCGGGGAACTGCAGCCAGCCGGGGACGAAGACCTCGCTGCGCTCGTGCGCCACCGCGTCCCAGACGGCGTCGGCGACCCGGGCCGGGGCGATCGGCCGCGGCCGGGAGCGCTGGTAGGGCGCGCCTCTGCGGGTGAAGAAAGGGGTGTTGACCGCGCCGGGCACCACCACCGACACCCGCACCCGGCTGCCGGCCAGTTCGTACCGCAGGCTCTCGGCGAAGGCCGCGACGGCCGCCTTGGCCGCCGAGTAGACGGCCTCCTCGCGTACTCCCACGGCGCCCGCGATCGACCCCACGAAGAGGAGGTGTCCGCGGTCGCGGCGCACTATGTGGGGGAGCACCCGGCGGGTCAGGTGCATGACGGCCGCAAGGTCCACCGCCAGTACCTCGTCGATGGCGGCCGGCGGCATGGCCGTGAAGGGGCCGGCCCAGCCGATGCCGGCCCCGGCGATCAGGACGTCCACGCCGCCCGCCACGTCGAAGGCGCTGTCGACCAGCTGCCCGCAGCCCGCCGGGTCGGCCAGGTCGCAGGGGAGGGCCGTGGCCCCGCAGCGGTCGGCGATCCGGCCCAGGCGCTCCTGGTCACGGCCGTTCAGCAGCAGCTGCCAGCCGCCCTCGGCGGCGAACCGGGTGGCGACGGCCGCGCCGATGCCGGACGAGGCGCCGGTGATCAGCGCCACCGGTGCGCCGGTCCGGTGCGCCCGTGGGGCGGGGCCGTGGCGCCCGGGCCGGTCCTCCGGGAGTACAGGACTGTGCGGCAGCGGTCCCGCGGCTTCCACAGGAGACCTCCTCCGGGCTGGGGCTCACCCTCTATGTCCTGATACCAGATCCGGACCAGCATGACATGACTTTCGTGATGATCCGGGCAATTGCCACCTCGGGCGTCACCACCCCGTGTCGGTGCCGTGGTCCCGCAGTGGACCCACCGTGAGGCCCTGGTGGCGGCAGCGCTGCACCAGTACGGGCAGCGCCTGGAGTGTGGCGCGCCAGGAACCGGGCGTCGACGTGCGGTCGCTGTCGTGCAGCAGGACGGTCGCGCCGCCCTCCAGTCGGCGCTCCACGGTGCGCACGACCGCGGCGGCATCGGCCTCCGCCACCCAGTCACGCGCCCACACGGACCACAGCACGGTGCGCAGCCCGAGGCGGTGCGCCGCGGCCCACCGGTCGCCGGTGAGGATGCCGTAGGGCGGCCGGTACCACCGGGGCCGCACTCCGCAGATGTCGGTGGCCGCCCGGACGGCCCGGCGCAGCTCGCGCAGTTCACGGGCCGGCGCGGGCCACCACGGTCTGCGGTGGTCCCAGCCGTGCAGCCCCACCTCGTGCCCGCGCGCCACGATGTCCCGCCCCACCTCGGGCGCTTCGGCCAGTGCCGCGCCCAGCAGGAAGAAGGTCGCCCGCACGCCCAGGCCGTCCAGCGCGTCGAGGAAGCGCGGCGTGCTCGCGCGGTCGGGGCCGTCGTCGAAGGTCAGCGCGACGTGCCCCGGATGGCCCTGGCCGTCGAGACCGGGGAAGAGGACGCGCCGTACGGGTGGCAGCCAGGTCCCGGCCGGGACGATGTGCAGCGCGGCCGCCGCTGTCGCGGCCGCGCCCGCCGCCTGCCACGCGGCGGGACCGAGCGGAGGACGGTCGATGCGCATGCCGTCCAGTATGGTCGCGTACGTCATGGAATGCTCGGGAAGGGCACCCGGACCGGGGCGGTGGACACGTGGGCGGACGATTCGTCATCCTCAGCGCCGGCATGGGGGCCGGTCACCACGCGGTGGCCGGAGAACTCGCGCACCGGCTGACCGGCCGCGGCCACCAGGCCGAGACCCTGGACGTCCTCGACCTGCTGCCGGCCGGCACCGGCGCCGCCCTGCGCGGCTTCTACGCCGCCACCGTGCGGCACGCGCCCGCGCTCTACGACGCGATCTACCGCGCCTACTTCGCGCCCCGCCCGCCCGCTGGGCCCGGCCGTCCGCAGCTGGGCCCCGCCGACACCTCGCCGGTCGTCGCGCCCGCCGCCAAGGAGCTGCGGCGCCGCCTGGCCGGCGCGGAGCCCGACGCGGTGATCGCCACCTTCCACCTCGCCGCGCAGGTCAGCGGCCGGCTGCGGGACGCCGGGGCGCTGCGCTGCCCGAGCGTCGTCGTGCTCACCGACTTCGCCGTGCACCGCCAGTGGCTCCATCCCGGCAACGACCTGCACCTCTGCCCGACCCGGGAGACCGCGCAGGAGATCGGCCGGCTCGGCGGCCGGGGCGCGGAAGCGGTCGGCCCTGTGGTGCCCGCCGCGTTCCGCACCGCGCCGCCCCCGTCCCGTACCGCCTTCTTCGCCCGCCGCTTCGCGGCCCGGGCCCCCGGCCGCACCCCGGTCCTGCTCTCCGCCGGGGCCTGGGGCGTGGCCTCGCACCTGGCGCACACGGCGGCGCTGCTCCGCGACGGCGGCTACCTGCCGGTGGTGATGTGCGGCCGCAGCCGGTCGCTGCGACGGCGGATCGGCCGGGTGCCCGGGGCCGTGGCGCTCGGCTGGGTGGCGGACGTACCGGCCCTGATGGCGGCGGCGGGCGTACTGGTGGAGAACGCGGCGGGGCAGACGGCGGCCCAGGCGCTGGCGGCCGGGCTGCCGGTGGTGAGCTACCGGCCGATCCCCGGACACGGCGCGGCGGGGGCCCGCCGGATGGCGGCCGCCGGCCTGTCGGGCCACGCCCGCGACCCGGCGGACCTGCTGCGCGTACTCGACGGCCTGACCCGCGAAGGGCCGGTGCGGGAGGCCCGGATCGCCGCCGGGCGGGCGCTGTTCCGGGCCGATGCCGCGGACGCCGTCCTCGCGGCATCGGGCTGCGCGGACGGCGTGCCCTCGGGGTGGCGGGATACCGGCCCTCGGGAGAAACCGAACGGGGGCAGATCGCCTTCGGAGCGATAGCGTGAGGCCGCATAACGGGGCCCATCCGCTTATTCGAGGCGGAAAGGGTGATTCCGTCATGTCGGGAGGATATTCAATGTTCCCCACCGGAAAAGGTCCCAAGTTACCGATCCCCAACCCGCTCGAAGCGGTTTCCAAGAGCGTCACCGGCGCCATGGCCGACGGGCTGGCCCTCGCCCAGGCAGCGGCCATCACGACGCAGGCGGCCACCGCCCTCACCCGCGCGCCGGGCATCGACGACTGGTCGGCGCGCCCGGACGAGGACCACCCGCGCCCGGTCGTCCTGGTCCACGGCACCTTCGGCAACGCCGAGACCTACTGGCTGACCGTCGCCCCCGTCCTCGCTGCCGCCGGATACAGCGTCTTCCGGCTCGACTACGGGGCCGATCCGCGGGTACCGCTGGTCCACGGCATCGCGTCGATGGAGGAGTCGGCGGCGGAGCTGGCCGCCTACGTCGACCGGGTGCTGGAGTCCACCGGGGCCGAGAAGGTCGACATCATCGGGCACTCGCAGGGCGGCATGCTGCCGCGCTACTACCTGAAGTACCTCGGCGGCGCCGCCAAGGTGCACCATCTGATCGGCCTGGCCCCGAACAACCACGGCACCACCGGCAACGGCATCGCCGCGCTCATGAAGCAGTACCCGGCCACCATCGAGCTCACCAACCTGGCCGTGCCCGCGTGCACCGAACAGCACAAGGGCAGCCCCTTCATGAACAAGCTCAACGACGGCGCAGACACCGTCGACGGCGTGCGCTACACCGTCATCGCGACCAAGTACGACGAGGTGGTCACGCCCTACACCTCGTGCTGGCTGAAGGGCCCGAACGTCCGCAACGTCCTTCTGCAGGACCTGTGCGTCGCCGACCTGAGCGAACACAACGCCATCGTCTACTCGCCGTACGCCATGCGGGAAGTACTGCGCGCCCTCGGCCCGGGGAAGCCGAAGAAGACCGCGCCCGCGGCCACGCCGAAGCCCGCGCCCGCTCCGTAGCGGGGAACGCAAGGGTCAGGTGCCCGCGTGCAGCGCGGGCACCAACTCCTCCGCAATCTCCGCCAGTTGGGACCGCTGCGCGGCCGGATCCAGCGAACCGATCCGTACGATGAGGTGCCGGGCCCCGGCCCGGACGTACCCGCCGAGCCATTCCGCGCACTCCGCCGCACTGCCGTACCCGTACGCCTGGAACCCCGCCATCTCCGCCAGCGAGCGCCCGTAGTACGCCTGCGTGTACGCGTCCAGCTCCTTGCGTGCCGCCGCCCGGTCCGGGCCGACCGCCAGCGTCGCGTACAGCCCCGGCGCGATGTCGCCCGGCGACCGCCCCCGCTCCGCGGCCAGTTGCCCGATCCGCTCCCAGGCCCGCGCGTACGCCGCCGCCTCCGGGAGGAACGGCAGCCAGCCGTCGTACAGTTCGGCCGTGCGCGCCAATACCCGCGGGGTGTCGCTGCCGGCCAGCCAGAGCGGCGGCCCGCCGGGCGTGGCCGGGGACGG
>NZ_JBEPFC010000098.1:0-26943 GCF_040301705.1 Streptomyces sp. NPDC000151
CCGCGTTCTGGTCGACGACCGCAGCTGGGCGCGCTGGGCGGGCTGCCGGGCGGCCGTCACACGGCCGCCGCGCCGGCTCTCGATCAGGCCCACGGCGTTCCCCGGCAGCCAGGCCGAGGCCGTACCGCTGTCGTCCGTACCGGAGCCGAAGAGGTGCGGCGCCAGCTGGGACTGCAGGTCGGCGGGGCTGGGGCGGTGCTCGGCCGCCATCTGCATCGTGGCGTCGATCAGCGGCCGCAGCTCGTCCGGCAGGCCCTCCAGGTCCGGCCCCTCGCGCAGCAGCATGAAGACCGTCTCGACCGGGTTGGCGCCGTGGAAGGGGGCGTGTCCGGTGGCGGCGAAGACCAGGGTGGAGCCGAGCGAGAAGATGTCGCTGGCCCCTGTGACGCTGCGCGAGTCGCGCGCCTGCTCGGGTGACATGTACGCGGGCGTACCGACGGCGACGTTCGTCATTGTCAAACGCGTGTTCGACACGCCGCTGGCGATACCGAAGTCGATCACCCGCGGCCCGTCCTCGACGACCAGGACGTTCGACGGCTTCAGGTCGCGGTGCACCAGGCCCGCGCCGTGGATGGACTGCAGGGCCTCGGCGACGCCGGCCGCCAGCCAGCGCACGGCCTGGGCCGGCAGCGGCCCGCACTCATTGACTATTTCTTCCAGGGAGGGAGCGGGGACGTAGGCGGTCGCCAGCCACGGCACCGCCGCGCGCGGGTCGGCATCGACCACCGCCGCGGTGTAGAAGCCGCTGACCGCGCGCGCCGCCTCGACCGCGCGCGTGAAGCGGACCCGGAACAGCTGGTCCTCGGCGAGCTCGGTACGGACCGTCTTGATCGCCACCCGCCGGCCGGAGGCCGAGCGCGCGAGATACACCAGCCCCATACCGCCGGCGCCGAGACGGCCGAGCACCTCGAACGGGCCGATCCGCCGGGGATCGTGCTGCGTCAGCTGCTCCACCACTTGCCTGCCACCTCCCCGTGGGGCGTCAAAGAGACTCTCAAAAGCCAAGAGCCGCCGAGAGCCACTGCCCCGAGCAGCGTCTCACCGCGTGGCCGATTCGGCCGTACGCGTGCTGATTCTTCCTGGCGAAGCCGACGGTTGCGAACCCGGGGGCTTCCCGTCGTGTCCCGTGTCCCGCCGAGCGGTACGCACAGGGCTCGTTACCTGCCGTTACACCCCGCATACGCGAGCGCGTCGGGTCCCGTTCATGCGTCGACCGCACATATGTCCGGTGACCACCGGGTGGCCGACCTCACGGCACGGTGCACCGGCCGGCCCTTCGCGGGCGCCGGTCCGTGCCCCGGTGTGCGGTCCGTCGTCGCCATTCCCATCCCCGTACGTGCTGTTCGGTCCCGCGTACTCACCGGCCTGCCGCCGAGTCCACGGACCCGTTGCCGGGCCGCGCCGCCCGCGGCCCGGCAGCGGGAGCTGCCACGGCCCAATTCTGCTGTGCCGAACGGCGTTCGGGGGCCATGACCACGAACTAATTGGCGGATCGGTACGCCTACTTCGCAAGAGGAGGGCCGTTTTGGGCCGAGGTGTTGGGTTATGCCCTGCAACAGGCACGGGGCGAGGTGAACGCGTGGGGCAGGAGAGGCATGAGAGGCGATACGGCATCCCCCCGCCCTACTTCGGCGCCATCAGCCCGAAGGCCGCCCCCTGATTGTCGACGACCAGGGCGAGGTGGCCGCCGGGCGTCCCCTGGGGCTCGCTGAGGACCTTGCCGCCCTGCCGGACCGCCGTCCGCAGGGCGGCCTCCATCTCCTCGGCCAGGAAGAAGACGGTGAAGTGCGCCGGCAGCTCGGCCGGCGCCCGCGCGTCCAGCACGATCCGGCAGCCGATCTCGCGCTCCTCCCCGGCGATCCGCCACGGCAGGAACGTCGGGCTCGCCATCGGCCCCTCGGTCACGCCCTCGAAGCCGAAGACGTCCCCGTAGAAGGCGTCGACGGCCTCCGGTTCGCGCGTGCTGAGACCCATCCACGCGTACGCGCCGGGCTCGGCCTGCACCTCGAAGCCCTGATGCCGGCCGGCCTGCCAGGCGCCGAAGACCGCGCCGCCGGGGTCGACGCCCAGCATCATCGCGCCCAGGTCGCCGAGCGGCGTACCGCCCGAGATCACCTGGCCGCCCGCCTCCCGGACCTTGGCGGCGGTTTCCCTGATGTCGGAAGTCGCGAAGTACACGCCCCAGACGGTGGGCATCCGGCCGTCCTTCTTGGGCAGCAGCCCTGCGGCCTTGCGCCCGTCGAGCAGGGCCGTCGTGTAGTCGCCGAACTCGGGAACGCTGTCCGAGAAGGTCCAGCCGAACAGCTCTCCGTAGAAGCGCTTGCCCGCCTCAAGATCCGGCAGCATCGCGTCCGCCCAGCAGGGGGCACCCTCCGCAAAAGCCGTCATACGGACAAAGTAACCGGGCTTTCCGATACGCGCCCGGCGCGGAGCCCGGCGCATACCTCCGCATATCCGCCCGCACACACCCCCGCGCATACCCCCGGGCGGTTGTCCACCGAAGTTGTCCACAGGCTGTTGATAAGATGATTCACTTGTTCAGGCCAATGCTGCCGACGCGGATCCGCGGCCCCGAAGCCGGGCGGCGAAAGCCTCTTCCCGGCCCGATTCGCCCCATCCCCATTTGCAGGCAGCCAAATCGCGCTCCGATCACCCCTCGGTAAGCTGACGGCATGACAGGACAAGTTCGAACCGTCGACGGCAGAGTCGCCGGCCGCCGCGGGCAGGCGACCCGGCAGAAGCTCCTCGACTGCCTCAGCGAGATGCTCAGTTCGTCCCCGTACCGGGACGTCAAGGTCATCGACGTCGCACGCAAGGCGGGCACTTCCCCCGCGACGTTCTACCAGTACTTCCCCGACGTCGAAGGCGCCGTACTCGAGATCGCCGAGGAGATGGCCCAGGAGGGCGCGAGCCTGACCGACCTGGTCGCCGGGCGCTCCTGGATCGGCAAGTCGGGCCGCCAGACGGCCGAGGAGCTGGTCGACGGCTTCCTCTCCTTCTGGCGGAAGCACGACGCGATTCTGCGCGTCGTCGACCTCGGCGCGGCGGAGGGCGACAAGCGGTTCTACAAGATCCGCATGAAGATCCTGAACGCCGTCACCAACTCCCTTACGGACTCCATCAAGGAGCTCCAGACCAAGAACAAGGTGGACAAGGAGGTCAGCCCCGCGGCGATGGCCGGCTCACTGGTCGCCATGCTCGCCGCGGTCGCCGGCCACCAGAAGGGCTTCACCAGCTGGGGCGTCAAGCAGGCCGAGCTCAAGCCGAACCTCGCGCTGCTCGTCCATCTCGGCGTGACGGGCAAGAAGCCCGCCAAGTAGCCGGGGCGCGGCGAGCGACCGCCGCCCCCGGCACGACGCGACCACAGGACCGCGCACGTCCTGCCGCGCCCGCGTCCCCCGCCGGTCCGCCCTTCGTCCTGCCATATCTGCACACGCCTCGGGCACCGCCCGGACTCTCACGGAGAGCCGGACGGTGCCCGAGGCGTATCCGTACGACGGACTGCCCGTACTCACTTATCTGATGTACCGTCAGTTTTATGACCACCGGGACCAGTACGGCTCCGTCACGTACGCGCAGGGTCGCCGTCGCCGGAGTGGCACTGGCCGACTGCGGGCGCGTCGACGACGCCACCCCTTACGCCCTGCACGCCCAGGCCGCCCGCCGCGCGCTGGCCGACTCCGGGCTGGACCGCTCGGCGATCGACGGCTTCGCCTCCGCCGGGCTCGGCACGCTCGCCCCGATCGAGGTCGCGGAGTACTTGGGGCTTCGCCCCACCTGGGTGGACTCGACCTCCGTCGGCGGCTCGACCTGGGAAGTCATGGCCGCGCACGCCGCCGACGCGATCGCCGCCGGCCATGCGAACGCGGTCCTGCTGGTGTACGGATCGACCGCGCGCGCCGACCTCAAGGCGCGGCGCCGCACCGCCGACCTCTCCTTCGGGGCCCGCGGCCCTCTGCAGTTCGAAGTGCCCTACGGCCACACCCTGATCGCCAAGTACGCGATGGCCGCGCGCCGCCACATGCACCAGTACGGCACGACGCCGGCACAGCTCGCCGAGGTCGCCGTCCAGGCGCGCGCCAACGCGGCGGCCAACCCGGACGCGATGTACCGGGACCCGATCACCACCGACGACGTGCTGTCCGGGCCGGTGATCGCGGATCCGTTCACCAAACTGCACTGCTGCATCCGCTCCGACGGCGGCTGCGCGGTCCTGCTGGTCGCCGAGGACCGCGTACCGGACCTGGCCCGGCCGCCGGTCTGGGTGCTCGGCTCGGGCAGCGCCGTCTCGCACACCACGATGTCGGAGTGGAACGACTTCACCGTCTCGCCGGCCGCCGTCTCCGGGCGGCTGGCCTTCGAGCGGGCAGGCGTGCGCCCGGACGAGATCGACATCGCCCAGATCTACGACGCGTTCACCTACATGACGCTGGTGACGCTGGAGGACCTCGGGTTCTGCGCGAAGGGGGAGGGCGGCGCGTTCGTCGAGAAGGGCCGGCTGCTCCGGGACGGAGCGCTGCCGACGAACACCGACGGCGGCGGGCTCGCCGCCTGCCACCCCGGGATGCGCGGGCTGTTCCTGCTGGTCGAAGCGGTGCGGCAGCTGCGCGGCGAGGCCGGCGAGGGCCGCCAGGTACGGAAGGCGGGCGGCCGCCTGCCGCGCCTCGCGGTCGCCTCGGGCACCGGCGGGTGGTTCTGCTCGTCCGGGACGGTGGTGCTGGGGGCGGAGTGAGGGGCGGGCGCCGGAGCGTGCTCGGGGTGGGGTGGCCCGGTGCTGCGCTTCGGGGGTACCGGACGGCGCGTGAAGGTTGCGTTGGAGCGCGCTCCAGCTCGTAGCGTCCGGCTCACGACCCGACCCAAGGGGGAGCCATGCGGTACACACTGTTCGGCAGGACCGGTCTTCGGGTGAGCGAGCTGAGCCTCGGCACCATGACGTTCGGCGAGGACTGGGGGTGGGGCGCCGCCGAGGACACCAGCCGGCGGATCCTCGACACGTACGCCGACGCGGGCGGCAACTTCATCGACACCGCGAACAACTACACGGACGGCAGCGCGGAGCGGATCGTCGGCGAGCTGCTCGGCGGCCGCCGGGACCAGTTCGTCCTGGCCAGCAAGTACACCTGCGCCACCCGCAAGGGGGACGTGAACGCGGGCGGCAGCCACCGCAAGAACCTCGTGCGGTCGGTGGAGGCGAGCCTGGACCGGCTGCGTACCGACCGCCTGGACATCCTCTGGGTGCACGCGCGCGACAACTTCACCCCGGTCGAGGAGGTCATGCGGGCCCTGGACGACATCGTGCGAGCCGGCAAGGTGCTCTACGTCGGGGTGTCCGACTGGCCGGCCTGGGAGATCGCGCAGGCGAACACCCTTGCCGAGCTGCGCGGCTGGACCGCCTTCGCCGGATCGCAGCTGCGCTACAACCTGTTGGAGCGCACGCCGGAGCGCGAACTGCTCCCGCAAGCCCGCGCATTCGACCTGGCCGTGCTCGCGTGGGCGCCGCTGGCCGCCGGCAAGCTCACCGGCAAGTACCGCCGCGGGGAATCCGGCCGGCTGCACGTCGTCGGCGGCGAGGACGGCACGGACCAGCAGGAAGAGGCGGTCGTCAGCGCCGTCCTGGAGGTCGCCGAACAGGGCGGCTGGAGCCCGGCGCAGGTGGCGCTGGCCTGGCTGCTGCAGCGGCCCGGCAACATCGTCCCGATCGTCGGCGCCACCAAGGAGAGCCAGCTCCTGGACAACCTCGCCGCGGTCGGCGTCGAGCTGGACGCCGAAGCGGTGGCCCGGCTGGACGAGGTCAGCGCGGTACCGCTGGGCTTTCCGCACCAGTTCCTGCGCGAGCCCGCGATCACCGAGAACGTGTACGGCGATCGCTGGGCCGACATCGACGACCGGCGCTCCACCTACCGGCGCACGCCGCACGAGATCCGCTAGCGGCGCCACAGGGGCCGCCGCTCCAGGCGCCCGGCGCCGCGCGGCGTCACTCCTCGAGCAGCGCCCGTAGGACGGGACCGGCATGCGTCCACAGGAGCATGCCGCCCGCGTCCGGTACGAGGTGGCGGCGCGCGGTGCGTATACGGGTGGCGAGCAGGGCGCCGTGGTCCGGTGAGTGCGTCGGGGCGGTGTCCAGCGCGCCGTACCAGAGGTCGACCGGCACCCGGATCACCCCGGGATCGAACGGCCAGTGGCTCATGGCGAGCAGCGTGTCCCGCGCATAGCCGGCCGGGCCGGGCGCGAAGCCCTCGGCCATCGCCTCCCGGAAGGCCGCGGCGAACGCGGGCTGTTCCAGAAGGGCGCGGTCGCGGTCGCCGCTGCCCGCGGCGACCAGTTCGTACAGCACCTCCGGGCTCCCGAAACCGGCGAACGAGCGCTCGGCGGCCACCGGGTCGGCCGCGGCCCGCTCGGCGAGGTACCGCACCTCGTCCGGCAGCAGCGCCTCGAACGCGGGCGCGGCGAGCTCGTCCGTGCCGGAGACCACCGCGAGCCGGGTGAGCAGCCCGGCGGCGGCGCAGGCCAGCGCGAACGGCGCGCCCTGCGAGAAGCCGACGCCGCGCAGCCCCGCGAGCCCGCGCAGCGCGGCGAACTCCCGTACGTCCTCGGCCCAGCCGGTGAGCGTACGGCCGGGCGACGGGTCGGACGCGCCCAGCCCGGGACGGTCCACGGAGAGCAGCCGTACGCCCAGCTCCTCGACCGCCTCCGCGCCGAAACCGAGCCGCCGGGACGTGGCCGCACCGGGACAGAGCAGTACCGGCGTGCCGTCCTCGGGTCCCCACTCCCCCCAGGCCAGCCGCCGTCCGTCGGCCAGCCGGACGGCCCCTCGCCGGGCAGGCGCGGGCACGGCGACGGCCGTCCCGGCCGAGATCGCAGACATGACACCAGCGTCCGTCGCCGACGCCGCCCACCGCAACCGAATTGCCGGCGGGGGCGCGAGGGACGCGGGCGGCCCGACGGACGCACGCCGCCCGGCGGACGTACGCTGCCCGGCATGACCACGACGGACGACTCCCCCGAAGCCCGCGCCTTCCGTGACCTGCTGCGCAGCCTGCGGGTCTGGACGGGCGAACTGCCCGCGTTCGATCCGGACGCCGCCCCCGAAGCGCCGCTGCCGCTGTTCCGGCAGTGGCTGGGCGAGGCGGCCGCCGCGGGCGTACCGGAGCCGCACACGATGTCGCTGGCGACCGCGGACGCGGCGGGCGCCCCGTCCGTGCGCATCGTGATGCTGCACGACGCCGACGAGAACGGCTGGCACTTCGCCTCCCACCGCGGCAGCCGCAAGGGCCGCGAGCTGGCCGCCAACCCCCGTGCCGCGCTGTGCTTCTACTGGCCGCTGATCGCACGGCAGGTCCGGGTCAGCGGCCCGGTCACGGCGGGCACGCCCGAGGAGAGCGCGGCCGATCTGCACCGCCGTTCGCCGGGCGCGCTGGCCGCCGCGCTCGTGGGCAGGCAGAGCGAGGTACTGGACTCGTACGCGGAGCTGGAGCGGGCAGCGGACGCGTCCTGGGCACGGGCGCGGCGCGAGCCGGAGGCAGAGGTGCCGAGCTGGACGGCGTACGTGCTGCGCGCCGAGGAGGTGGAGTTCTTCCAGGGCGACGACCGCCGCCGGCACGTACGGCTGCGCTACCGGCGGTCGGGCGACGACTGGCAGCGGGAACTGCTGTGGCCGTAGCCCGTACCGGTCCGTACGTACGGTCCGTACGGACGGACACCGGGGCTCAGAACCGCTGGTACGTGGTCAGAACCGCTGGTACATGATGTGCAGCCCGACATAGCCCTTCTTCGGGTGCAGGAACGCCTCCGGCAGGGTCGTCATGATCTCGAAGCCGAGTGACCGCCAGAGGGCGACGGCACCGGTGTTGGTCTCCACGACGGCGTTGAACTGCATCGCGCGGTAGCCCTCGGAGCGGGCCCGGCGCAGTACGTACTCGCCCAGGGCGCGGCCGACGCCCTTGCCGCCGTGCGCCGGGTCGACCATGAAGCTGGCCCCGGCGATGTGCGCGGCGCCGCCCATGTGGTTGGGGTTCATCTTGGCCGTGCCCAGGACCGTGCCGTCCTCGTCGGCCGCGACGACCGTGTGGCCCGGCGGGCTGAGCATCCACAGTGCGCGGCCCGCCTCCTTGTCGAGGTCGCGCGGGTAGGTGTACGTATCCCCGGCAGCGACGATCGCGTGGAAGAACGGCCAGATGGCGTCCCAGTCCTCGGCGGCGGCTTCTCTGATCAGCACCCGCCCAGGGTGCCTCCCGGCGCCGCGCGCCGCCACCGGATATCGCTACTCGGCGGGCCGGAAGACCGGGACCGCGGGGCCGCCCGCGCCCGCGCCATCGCCATCGCCATCGCCTTCGCCACCGCCCTCGTCATCGCCGGCGCTGCGGAAGTGGACCAGCAGCTCCATGCCGATCCGCAGCGCCGCCTCCGGGCAGTCGACGACCTCGGTCATCATCCGCGGTCCCTCGGCGAGATCGACGACGGCGGCGGTGTACGGGACGCGGCCGCCGAACGGCGGCAGGTCGTTCCGGTGCACCACGGACCAGGTGTACAGCGTGGCCCGGCCGCTCGCCTCCTCCCAGACCACGTCCTCGCTCCAGCAGCGCGGACAGAATTCCCGCGGGTAGTGGTGCGCGGCACCGCAGCCGGCGGTCCGGCAGCGCCGGATCAGCAGCCGCCCGTCCGCCGCGGCGTCCCAGTACGGGCGGCTGAAGGCGTCGGTCTCGGGCAGGTCGTGCCGGGGCATGGTCGCGGTCATCGGAAGAGTCCCATCGCGGCGTCGAGCGACCAGGTCTGCCAGCCCATCGCGCAGAGCGCGACGAGCGAGATCAGGGCCATCATCGCGTTCTGCCCCTGCTCGGCCCAGTCGTGGATCATCAGTACGAGGTAGAGCAGGTTGAGCACCAGGCCCGCGACCAGCGCGACCGGCGTGAGGAAGCCGAGGACGAGACCGGCGCCGAGCGCGAGTTCCGCGTACACGACGACGTACGCCATCGCCTTCGGGCGCGGCCGTACGACCAGGTCGAAGCCGCGACGCACCACGGCCCAGCGGTGCTCGGCCGCCACGCCGGCGGCCCACGCGATGCCCGTACCACGTTCGAACCAGCCCTTCTTGTCCTTGTGCCGCCAGCTCTCCAGCCACCACAGCCCCAGGCCGATACGGAGTACGGCGAGCCATTCGGGCCCGCCGAGCCAGATCGTCTGCATCGCACGCCTCCCGCACGGCCGCCGTTCCTGACGACTCGTCAGTTACTCGGCCAGTTCAGCCGAGAGTGCGGCCGCTGCGCAAGAGGTGGAGCACCGGCACCGCACCCGAGGACCATCTGCACGCACCATTCCTGACTGAGCGTCAGTTCTGTAACCTGACTATCTGTCAGGTACCTGCCTGCCAGGTACGCATCGGCGGTCAGACGGGAGCGGCGCAGCGATGCTGGGATCCACTCATGGCACCCTCACCACTCACTCGCGGCCCGCCCGGGTCGTGGCCTGCGGAGGGCCGACGCCGCAGGCCGTGCACGGGACGGCCGGCCCGGAGCAGGGCAGCGGCGGCCCCGGCGCGGGCGGCGGCCGGGACGGCACCGGCGACCCGGACGTCAGCGGGCGCCCGCTGTCCGCGGCCGTGCCGGACCTGGACCACTTCTTCCGCCCCCGGACCGTGGCCGTCATCGGCGCCTCGGACAGCGAGGGGCGGCCCCACACCGGCATCACCCGCCGGCTGATCGACTGGGCCGAGCGGGTCGGCGCCCGGCTGCACCCGGTCAACCCGGGCCGCACCTCCGTCTTCGGGCTGGCCTGTCACACCTCCGTCTCCGACCTGCCGGAACAGGTCGATCTCGCCGTACTGCTGGTCGCCGATCCGCTGCCGGTCATCGAGGAACTGGCCGACGCCGAGGTGAAGTTCGCGGTCGCCTTCGCCGCCGGCTTCGCGGAGACCGGCGCCGACGGCGCCGTCGCGCAGGAGCGGCTGGCCGCGGCCGTCGCCCGCTCCGGCATCCGGCTGCTCGGCCCGAACACCAACCTCAACGCCTTCGAGACCTTCCGCGAGGACCTGGCCGGGCCGGCCATCGCGCTGATCACGCAATCAGGCCACCAGGGCCGCCCCGTCTTCGCCCTCCAGGAGCTGGGCATCCGCCTCTCGCACTGGGCCCCCACCGGCAACGAGGCCGACCTGGAGACCGCGGACTTCCTCTCCTACTTCGCCTCCCGTCCCGAGGTCGGTGCCATCGCCGCGTATGTGGAAGGGCTCAAGGACGGCCGCAGCTTCCTGCTCGCCGCCGACCGCGCGGCCCGCAACAAGGTCCCGGTCGTCGCGGTCAAGGTCGGCCGCACCGAGACCGGCGCCCGCACCGCCGCCTCGCACACCGGCAAGCTCACCGGCGCCGACGAGGTGGTGGACGCGGCGATGCGGCAGTTCGGCGTGGTCCGCGTGGACGGCCTGGACGAGCTGCAGGACACCGCGGCGCTGCTGGCCAGGGCCCGCCCGCCGGTCGCCGAGGGCGTCGCCGTCTATTCGATATCGGGCGGCACCGGCGCGCACTTCGCCGACCTGGCGACGGCGGCCGGCCTGCGCCTGCCGACGCTCGGCGAGGACAGGAAGCGGGAGCTGCACCAGTGGATACCGGACTACCTCAACGTCGCCAACCCGATCGACAACGGCGGGCACCCGGTGGGTGACTGGCGCGGCCGGAAGATCATCGACGCGATCCTCGCCGACCCGTCCGTGGGCGTCCTGATCTGCCCGATCACCGGCCCCTTCCCGCCGATGAGCGACAAGCTCGCACAGGACCTGGTGGACGCGGCGGAGCAGACGGACAAGCTGGTGTGCGTGGTCTGGGGCTCGCCGGTCGGCACCGAGGACGCCTACCGGAAGACCCTGCTCGGCTCCTCGCGGGTGGCCACCTTCCGTACCTTCGCCAACTGCATCACGGCCGTCCGCGCCCACCTGGAGCACCACCGCTTCACGGCTGCCTACCGGTCCCCCTTCGACGACGCGCCGCGCACGCCCTCGCCGTCCGCGCGCAAGGCGCAGGCGCTGCTGCGCCCGGGCGAACAGCTCAGCGAGCACGCCGGGAAGCAGCTGCTGCGCGCCTACGGCATCCGTGTGCCCCGCGAGCAGCTCGTGACCAGCGCGGCCGGGGCCGTCCGGGCGGCGGCGCAGGTCGGCTACCCCGTCGTCATGAAGGCGTCCGGGCCGCGGCTGGCCCACAAGAGCGAACTGGGCCTGGTCAGGATCGGGCTGACCTCGGCCAGCCAGGTCAGGGACGCCTACCGCGAGCTGACGGACATCGCGCGCTACGAAGACGTCGCGCTGGACGGGGTGCTGGTGTGCCAGCTGGTCGAGCCGGGTGTGGAGATGGTCGTCGGCGTCACGCCCGATCCGCTCTTCGGGCCGACCGTGACCGTGGGACTGGGCGGCGTGCTCGTCGAAGTACTGCGGGACACCGCGGTGGCCGTACCGCCCTTCGGCGAGGACCACGCGCGCGCGGCGCTCGGCCGGCTGCGGGGCCACGCGCTGCTGGAGGGCGTCAGGGGGGCGCCGCCGGCCGACACCGACGCGCTGGTCGAGGTCATGCTGCGGGTCCAGCGGATGGCGCTGGAGCTGGGCGATCAGCTGGCCGAGCTGGACATCAACCCCCTGGTCGTCCTCCCGAAGGGCCAGGGCGCCGTGGCCCTCGACGCGCTCGCCGTCTGCCATTGAACGCCGGCGTCCGCACCCCGGCCGCACCGGCAGCCGTGTCCATGCCGACGCCAGAAGCTGGAGCAGCTTGACCATGACGACCTCCCCCGACGGTCCCGACGGGACCTCCCGATCCTTGATACTCCACACCACTGACAACGGCGTGGCCTGGATCACTCTCAACCGCCCGCAGGCGAGGCACGCCCTCACCCCCGACCAGCGCGAACGCATCATTTCGCGGCTTGCGGAAGCGTCCGCCGACCCGGCCGTGCGCGCCGTGGTGATCACCGCGACGGGCCGCGGATTCTGCGCGGGCGCGGACCTGCGGGCCCGCCCCGGCGGCAGCGGCGGCAGCGGCAGCGGCAGCGGTGAGCGGATCGCCGGTGACGTCGCGCGCGTGATCCGGCAGGGCGCCCAGCGGCTGATCGCCGCGGTCATGGACTGCGAGAAACCGGTGATCGCGGCGGTCAACGGCACCGCCGCGGGACTCGGCGCGCATCTCGCCCTCGCCTGCGACCTGGTACTGGCCGCCGAATCGGCCACGTTCATCGAGGTGTTCGTGCGCCGCGGCCTGGTGCCCGACGGCGGCGGCGCGTACCTGTTGCCCCGGCTGACCGGGCCGCAGCGCGCCAAGGAGCTGATGTTCTTCGGCGACGCGCTGCCCGCCGCCGAGGCCGAGCGGCTCGGGCTGGTCAACCGAGTCGTACCGGACGACGACCTGGCGAGGACCGCGGCCGCCTGGGCCGACCGGCTGGCGGCCGGCCCGACGCGCGCGCTGGCCCTCACCAAGCAACTGGTCAACGCCTCGCTGGACGCCGACCGCGGCGCGGCCTTCGCCGCCGAGGCCGCCGCTCAGGAGATCAACATGACGACGGCGGACGCGCAGGAGGGCGTGGCGGCCTTCGTGGATCGCCGCACACCGGAGTACCGCGGCCGCTGACCACGAAGGTGCGCGCGTTGCGCCCGGCACTCGCCGTCGCGACGGGCGGCCGAACCCCGCTGCTGATACGGGGAGTTAAGACTCACCGCTGGGGCAGAGCGGTACCTCGTGGACGTCGCGGGTGTGCACGCCCGGCAGCCACCCCTCGGCACCCTCCACGGAGGTCACCCGGTACCACCGGTGGGAGAGCGCGCCCGTCGTGTCCCGCACGAGGCGCCCGTTGGTGATGACGCACTCCGTGGCCAGCCGGTCGCCGTTCCAGACGCGGCCCGCGGCGTTTCCCGGGGCGGCGTACGCCTGGTGCGGGTCCCGGGCCAGGCGCAGCGCGCACCGTACGGTGCGCGCCTTCTCGCACGCCGGCTCGCTGTTGTACACCGTGACCTCAAGTCCGGTACCCGGGCCGGGTGGCGCGGGCTGCTCGCTGCCCGTCCCGACGAGCCGCCACACACCGAAGCCCAGGACGAGCGCCGCCACAGCGAACAGCACCGTCATCAGCTGCGGCCGCCGGCGCAGGAACGACAGGGGGCTGCGCGGCGCACCGGGCGCGGGCGCGGACTCGGCTATGCGGGTCCACAGTCCGGGCGGTGGCTGGATTTCCTCGTCGGCCGCCCGGAGGCGTTCCCGCAATATCGTTTCGGCACCCCGGCGCCCCAGGCCGTTCCGGTAACCGCTCCGAGGATTCCGCCGCCCGCCTCCGGGGCCCCCGTGGCCATTACGGGGGCGCCCCGGCCCGCTACCGGGACCGCCCTGCCGGTTCCCGGGACTCCCCGGCCCGTTCCAGGGGTCGTCCCCCCGCCCGTCCCCGGGGGCCACATGCGTGTTCCCGAAGTCGTCCCGCTCCACGGTGTGCTCACCTCCCCGTGAGGTCGTACGGCGACGCGGCGAGGTAGCCGCGCAGCCGGTCCAGCGCGCGGGCCCGGTGCCGGGCCGCCGTGCACCGCTGCACCTTCATGATCCTGGCCGCCTTGCCGATGGTGTATCCGTCCAGGTCGACGAGGATGACCAGGCCGGCCTGGCGGTGCGAGAGCCGGCTCAGCATCCGCACCGCTTCCAGCTCGGCCTGCCGGCGCTCCCGCCGGCCGTCCCAGCCGGCGCCGGGCAGCTCCCGCATGAGCGCGCCGCTGCCGGGCCCGTCCTCCGGGCCGCCCTCGCCGATCAGCGCCTGCCGACGCTCCCTGCGGTGCGCCTCCCGGGCGACGCTCAGCAGGGCCGTGAAGGCGCGGGCGTACGGCTCCGGATGCTCCAGGAAGCGGTACGGGCGCGCGGCGAGCTTCAAGTACGCCTCGTGCACGATGTCCTCCGCCGCCTGCCGGGACCCCGCCAGCAGCACCGCCCGGCGGTACAGCCGCGGCAGCAGCCCGCAGAAGACGTCGTCGAAGGACGGCGACGGAAGGGACGACGACGCCATCGCATCGGCCATGCGGCGGAACTCTCCCCGAATCAGATACGGGTGCGGCCGTGAGGGAGATACCCGGCATGATCCGCTGCCAACCGACCGAATACCGACAATTATTCGATCCGCCGGTGATCCGCCACCAGGCGCCGCCCGCGCAGCCCACCTGGCCCCGCGCGCCCCGCCCTTCCTATCTGACGGCCCATCAGTTTCAATGACGTTGTGGAAGGGAGCGCAGCATGATGGGACATGCCGGCATGGCGGCCACAGCGGTGCGCTATCTGCGTGCGGCCGGCGCCGCGGCCTCGACCCCGGCGACGCCCGGGCCCGCCACGCCCGATACCCCGGAAACGGCCTCCAGGGCGCCCCTGCGGGCCGTGCGCGAGGACGAGCGGGCCCCGGTCGACCGGGGCGAATTCCGGCGCGTGCTGGGCCATTTCGCGAGCGGCGTCACGGTCGTCACGGCGCCCGGCGACGCGGCCGATCCCGCGCCCGCCGGCTTCGCCTGCCAGTCGTTCGCCTCGCTCTCCCTGGACCCGCCGCTGGTGGCCTTCATGGTGGCGCGCACGTCCACGACCTGGCCGGTGATCGCGCGGGCCGGGGTCTTCTGCGTGAACATCCTGGGCGCGGGCCAGGGCGCGCTGTGCCGCGCCTTCGCGGTCAGCGGCACCGACAAGTTCGCCGGGGTACGGCACGTGCCGGCGCCGGTGAGCGGATCCCCGCGGCTGGCGGGCGTGCCGGCCTGGATCGACTGCACCGTCCAGGCCGTCCACACGGGTGGCGACCACCTCGTCGTCGTGGGCCGGGTGGACGCGCTCGGCACGGACGAAGCGGCGGCGGCCGCGGGGCCGTTGCTGTTCCACCGGGGGGCGTTCGGGGAGTTCCGGGAGGTCAGGGGCTGACCTCCCGGAGGTCAGGGGCTGACCTGCGCCTCCGTCCGCCGCCGGATCACCAGTGCCATCAGGACCGCCAGGGCGCACAGCGCTCCGGAGGCGTACCAGACCGGGTCGTACGTGCCGAGCGCGTCCCGGGCGAGGCCCCCGAGGAAGGCGATGAGCGCGGCACCCACTTGGTGGGAGGCCAGCACCCAGCCGAAGACGATCGCGGCGTCGCCCCCGTAGTGCTCGCGGCACAGGGCGATGGTCGGCGGCACGGTCGCGACCCAGTCCAGTCCGTAGAAGACGATGAAGAAGAGCATCGGCGGGTGGACGGCGTCCGAGAGCAGCATCGGCAGGAACATCAGCGAGACGCCGCGCAGCCCGTAGTACGCGGCGAGCAGCCGCCGACTGTCGAAGCGGTCGGTGAACCAGCCGGAGGCGACCGTCCCCAGGATGTCGAAGATCCCGATGACCGCGAGCAGCGAGGCGGCGAGCGTCATCGGCATGCCGTGATCGTGGGCCGCGGGCACGAAATGCGTTTTGACCAGGCCGTTCGTGGTGGCGCCGCAGATCGCGAAGGTACCGGCGAGGAGCCAGAAGGGGCCGGTGCGCGCGGCGTTGGCGAGCGCACCGAGTGCACGCCGGGCGGCGCCTCGTTGCGGAGCGGGGCGCGGTACGAACTCCGTCGCACCGTACGGTGCCACGCCCACGTCCGCGGGGTGGTCGCGCAGCAGCAGCCACACCAACGGGGCGACGGCCACGGCGGTCAGCGCCACGGTGACGGCGGCGGGGCGCCAGCCGTGCCCCTCGACGATCCAGGAGAGCAGCGGGAGGAAGACCAGCTGGCCGGACGCGCCCGCGGCGGTGAGGATGCCGGTGACCAGTCCGCGCCGCTGGACGAACCAGCGCCCGGTGACGGTGGCGGCGAAGGACAGCGCCATGGAGCCGCTGCCCAGTCCGACGAGGACGCCCCAGTAGAGGATCAGCTGCCAGGGGGCGGTCATCACCACGGTGAGCCCGGCGCCGGCCGCGATCACGGCGAGCGCCGCGGCGACGACCCGGCGGATGCCGAACCGGTCCATGAGCGCGGCGGCGAACGGGGCCGTGAGCCCGTACAGCGCGAGGTTGACCGAGACCGCGAATCCGATGGTGCCGCGCGACCAGTTGAAATCCTCGTGCAGCGGCTCGATGAGCAGGCCCGGCAGCGAGGCGAAGCCCGCGGCACCGATGAGGGTGAGGAAGGTGGCCGCGGCGACGGACCAGGCGCGGTGCGGGCGGCGGCCCCCGGTGGGCGGTATCGCCACCGGGACCGCTTCTCGGAGTTCGGGAATCTGCGTCACCCGATCATCTTCGGGCAACGGTCCGCCGCCATCGAGTGGCCAGATGGCCATGGTCCGTCAGGATCGGGCCAGCAGGCTCCGAGAATCAGAAGGGAGGATCAGAAGAGCAGCACCCCCCGTGCCACCCGCCCCCGTTCCGCGTCCACCGCCGCCTTGGCGAAGTCCTCCACCGGGTACGTACGCGTGACCAGCTCGTCCAGGAGCAGCCGTCCCGTGCGGTACAGCTCCGCGTACAGCGCGATGTCCCGCTGCGGCCGCGAGGAGCCGTACCGGCAGCCCAGGATCGCCTTGTCCAGGTACATCGACGACACCAGGAAGGACGCCTCCGTGTCGGCCGGCGGGACGCCGAGCAGGACCGCCTGGCCGTGCCGGTCCAGCAGGTCGACCGCCTGCCGGATCAGCCGGGCGCTGCCCACGCACTCGAAGGCGTGGTCGGCACCGGTGGGCAGGACGGCGCGCACCGCCGCTTCGGTGTCGGCGACCGACGAGGCGTCCACGAAGTGCGTCGCGCCGAACTGCCGCGCCATCGCCTCCTTCGCCGGATTCGCGTCCACCGCGACGATCGTCGACGCGCCCGCGATACGGGCGCCCTGCAGGACGTTCAGCCCGACGCCGCCGGCCCCGATCACCACCACCGACTCGCCGTGGCCGACCCGGGCGCGGTTGAGCACCGCCCCGACGCCCGTCAGCACGCCGCACCCCAGGAGCGCGGCGGAGGCCATCGGGAGGTCGTCCGGGATCTTCACCGCCTGGACGGCCTTGACGACCGTGCGCTCGGCGAAGGCGGAGTTGGAGGCGAAGCTGTACAGCCGCGTGTCGCCGCGCCGGAAGGGCCTGCCCGGCATGCCGATCGCCTTCCGGCACATCGTCGGCCGCCCCCGGTCGCAGTCGGCGCACGCCCCGCAGTTGGCGAGCGTGGACAGCGCGACATGGTCCCCCGGCACCACATGCGAAACCCCTTCCCCCACGGCCTCGACGACCCCGGCGCCCTCGTGCCCCAGCACGACCGGCACCGGAAAGGGAATCGTCCCATCGACCACTGACACATCGCTGTGGCACAGCCCCGCCGCACGGATGCCGACCAGCACCTCGCCCGGCCCCGGAGCGCGTACCTCCAGGTCGGTGACGACCCACGGCGCCTCGCCATCGAAGATCACGCCCCGCACGACGCCCTCCTCCTCGGAGAGCCGTTCCGCGTGGCCCCCCTAGACATTCGGGCGTTCCTTCGCGGCCGCCGCGGCCGCCATCGCCTCCAGCCGGTCCAGCAGCGGCATGGGGTCGGTGCCGACCGTCCCCGGGAGGAAGTCGGCGATCTTCTCGGGGGTCCACGGGCCTTCGGTGTACGCGGCGCGCAGCTCCCGGGGCTGCGCCCAGACCGCGATCTTCGGGCCGGCGACCGTGTACACCTGACCGGTGATCCCCTCGCCCTTGGCGCGCTCGCTCAGCAAGTAGACGACGAGCGCCGCGACGTCCTCGGGTTCGCCGATCTCCTGGAGCTCCATGGGGACGCCCGCGGACATACGGGTGCGCGCGACGGGCGCCACGGCGTTCGCCGTCACGCCGTACTTGTGCAGCCCCAGCGCGGCGCTGCGCACGAGGGAGATGATGCCGCCCTTGGCCGAGGCGTAGTTGGCCTGGGAGACGCTGCCCTGGTGGTTGCCGCTGGTGAAGCCGATGAGGGTGCCGGTGCGCTGCCTGCGCATCACCGCGGCGGCCGCCCGGAAGACCGTGAACGTGCCCTTGAGGTGCGTCGCGACCACCGGGTCCCACTCCGCCTCGGACATGTTGAACAGCATCCGTTCGCGCAGGATGCCCGCCACGCAGACCACGCCGTCGATGCGCCCGTAGCGCGCGAGGGCCGTGTCCACGATGCGCTGCCCGCCGTCCATCGTGGCGACGTCGTCGGCGACCGCGACGGCCTCGCCGCCGGCCGCCTCGATCTCCTTCACCACGGCGGCGGCGACCTCGCTGCCGGGCTCGCTGCCGTCCACGGAGACGCCGTAGTCGTTCACGATCACCTTGGCGCCCTCGGCCGCGGCCGCCAGCGCCACGGCCCGCCCGATGCCGCGGCCCGCCCCCGTGACGGCGACCACCTTGCCGGTCAAGAAGTTCCCCATGCCGCGCCCCTTCCCGCAGTTTCTGACGGTCCGTTAGATTTTTGAGCAGACGCCGTACGAAGACAAGCCCCACGGCCGAATCCCCCGAGGAGGGCGCATGCCACTGGCGCCGGAGTTCCACGAGATCGCCCGACGTGTGAACAACTGGGGGCGGTGGGGGCCGGACGACGAGATCGGCACGCTGAACCTGATCACCCCGGACGTGGTGCGCGCCGCCGTCGCCACCGTCCGCAGCGGCCTGCGCATCCCGCTCGCGCTGCCGCTCCGACAGGACGGCGTGCAGACCGGCGCCATACCGGGGCGGGTCAACCCGCTGCACACGATGGTCGCGGTCAACCACGAGATGTTCGGCCCGGACACGGTCGCGACCAGTGACGACGTGGTGACCATGGGCCTGCAGGCGGCCACCCACTGGGACGGCCTCACACACGTCTCGCACTCGGGGAAGCTCTACAACGGCCGTCCGGCCACCGCCGTCACCGCCCACGCGGGCGCCACCGCGCTCGGCATCGAGAAGGCCCCTCCCGTCCTGTCACGCGGCGTGCTGCTGGACGTGGCGCGCGTACGGGACGGCGGCGGCGACCGGCCGCTGGACGGCGCGCACGCCGTCACCCCGGAGGACCTGGAGGCCGCGGAGGAGCTGGCCGGCACGGCCGTACGCGCCGGTGACGTCGTCCTCGTACGCACCGGGCAGCTGCGGCGCTATCTGGCGGGCGACAGGCAGGGGTACGCGTTCCCCTCACCCGGGCTGTCGATCCGTACTCCGGAGTGGTTCCGCGACCGGGACGTCGCCGCGGTCGCCAATGACACCCTGACCTTCGAGATCTTCCCGCCGGAGATCGCGGACCTGTGGATGCCCGTGCACGCGCTGCACCTCGTGGAGATGGGGCTGCTGCAGGGTCAGAACTGGAACCTGGAGGAGCTGTCGGCGGCCTGCGCCGCCGAGGGGCGCTACGCCTTCCTGCTCTCGGCGGTGGCGGAGCCGTTCGTCGGCGGCTCCGGGGCGCCGGTCGCCCCCGTAGCGGTGCTCTAGGGGGCTTCCGCGGCGGCGCCACAGTAGGGCCGGCCCGGCCAAGGTGGCGGTGCGCTCATGCGCACCCCGAGCGCGGCACCGCGGACCGCCACCCGGCTCCGGGCGCGACCCGCACTCGCCAAGGGGCGTCTCCCCCGTACCCTCGGCGTCCCCTCACGGCGAATCGCTGCCCCAAGAGTGATCAAGGTGCCACGTCACGTCAACACCTGGTCTGGACTTTTTCCGTTACATCCTGTTTGTGACGGCACACGGCTGCTCGTACGCCCCCAATGCGCCCGGTTCGGCCCCCGCGGCCATCAGCAGTGACCGGCCGCGGTCCACCTCGCACCAGATGCGCTTGCCCGGGCCCTCGGGCTGCCAGCCCCAGCGGTCGGCCAGCCCGTCGACCAGCTCCAGACCGCGGCCGTTGGTGTCGTCACCCTCCGCACGGCGCGGCCGCGGCGGGCGTGCGCTGCCGTCCACGACCTCCAGCCGCACCGTCCCCACCACGGGGCCCGCACCGGAGAAGCGCAGCCGCAGCTCGGCGTGCGAGCCCGCGTGCACCACGGCGTTGGTGACGAGCTCGGAGACCAGCAGGATCAGCGTCTCCGCCAGCGGCTCGTCGGCCCCTATGCCGGACCCGGCCAGCCGCGACCGGGCCCACCTGCGGGCCCGCCCCACCTCAGCGGGGTCGGGCCGCACCTCCAACTGCACCTGAAGCACCTGCACCGCTCACACCATCCGAACCGGCGGAAACATCGCCTCGCGCCTCCACGGGATCACGGTGCGTGATCCCGGCGAAGCACAGCATGGTTGACGTTCAGTCACCCCAACAAGCGCTTCAGGCATATTCCAGCGGAAGGGAGTATGCGTGCTGCATACTGTGCGACGCGCAGTGCGGGGAGTCGAACGCGGGGGTTTCGCGGGCCCCCGCCCGGTGCGAGCGGTACGCATCCCGGACCCCGGAGGTGCCTCGCAGGCAGCGCCGGGGTGGTTGCGCCTCAGAACCACTCGCACCCGAGCGAGCGTACCCGAGCGCCGCGCCGACTCCCCCGCGTAACGAGTCACGCGAAGGACACAACCCGATATCGACGCAGCGTGACCGCTCATCCGTGCGGAGTCCGACATTCCGCTCAACGGCCGTCACACAGCGATATGACCGTCGGCCAACGCTGCCGCCAGCGCCTCTTCGCCCGCAGCCGCCGACTGCCAGCTCTCCGCGCGCAGCCAGGCCCGCTTCAGGAGGAGGTGCACGTCCGCCTCCCAGGTGAATCCCATGCCGCCGTGCACCTGAAGGCAGTCGCGGGCGTTGCGTACGGCGGCCTCGTCGGCCAGCAGCTTCGCACCGGACACCTCGGCCGGATCTTCGGTGACAGAGGCCGCATAGACGGCACTTCGGGCGAGCTCCACCCGCACCAGCATCTGCGCGCACAGGTGCTTGACCGCCTGGAAGGAGCCGATCGGGGCCCCGAACTGCTCCCGCTGCCGCGCGTACGCCACCGCCGCCTCGACCGCGTGCGCGGCGCCGCCCAGCTGCTGCGCGGCGGTCAGCAGCACGGCCTCACGGCGCAGGCGGGGGACGTCCGCCGCGTACGGCGCACCGGAGAGGGCACCGGACGGCGCATCGAGGAGCCGGGCGAGCGGGGTCAGCGGGTCCACCGAGCGCACCGGAGCCGTCCGCAAGCCTTCGGGCGCGCACCGGTACGCGGCGTGCTCCGCCACCACGATGACCTCATCACAGTCGGACGGATGTTCCCAGAGCGCGGGGACCGCCGCCGCGTCGCACAGCCCCGCGACCCGCTCGCCGGCCGCCACCCCGTCCACCGCGCCCGCCAGCAGCACCCCGGCCACCAGAGGCCCCGGCAGCAGCGCACGCCCGGCCTCCTCCAGCACCAGCACCGCTTCCGGCAGCCCGAGCCCCGCGCCGCCGTCCGCCTCGGGCAGCAGCAGCGAGAAGAAGCCCGCGTCCGCCAGCTCGCGCCACAGCGCGCGGTCCAGTACGGGCCCGTCGCCCGCCGCCTCGTAGGCGTCCACCGCAGCCCGCAAACGCTCCCTGGGGAAGCGCCCGGACAGCAGTTCGCGCACGCCCGCGCGCAGCGCCCGTTGGTCGTCGGAGAGGTGGAAGTCCACGGTCAGCGCCCCTTCGGGAGGCCGAGGAGCCGCTCGGCCACGATGTTCCGCTGGATCTGGGAGGTACCGGCCGCGATCGTGTACGAGAGGGCCGAGAGCCGGTCGGCGATCCACTCCCGGTCCGCGTCCAGCGATCCGGCGCCCAGTACCTCGGCCGCCGCGTCGTACAGCTCCTGCCGGGCGTGCGAATACCGCAGCTTGAAGACCGAGCCGCCGAGCCCGGGCACGCCGCCGCCGTGCTGGGCCTCGCTGACGTTCCACTGCGTGAGCCGCCACAGCGCGGCGAACTCCGCGGCCAGCCGCCCCAGCCTGCGCCGCAGCACCGCGTCGTCCCAGCGGCCGTTCTGCCGCGCGGCGCGGGCCAGTTCGGCCAGCACCCGGCGGCAGGCCACCACCTCGCCCACGAAGGCGGTGCCGCGCTCGAAGGAGAGCGTCACCATCGTCACCCGCCAGCCGTCGTGCTCGGCCCCGACGCGGTTCGCCACCGGCACCCGTACCTCATCGAGGAAGACCTCGGCGAACTCGGCGGTCCCCGTGAGCGTGCGCAGCGGCCGTACGGTGACGCCGGGCGCGTCCATGGGCATCGCGAGCCAGCTGATACCCCTGTGCCGCGGCGCCTCGGGGTCGGTGCGCACCAGCAGCTCGCACCAGTCGGCGACCTCGGCGTGCGAGGTCCAGATCTTGCTGCCGCTGACCACGTAGGCGTCGCCGTCCCGCACCGCCCTCGTACGCAGCGCCGCCAGGTCCGAGCCGGCGTCCGGCTCGCTGAAGCCCTGGCACCAGACCTCCTCACCGCGCAGGATCGGCGGCAGCCAGCGGGCACGCTGCTCGGCGGTGCCCTCGGCGGCGATGGTGGGGCCGGCGTGCAGCAGGCCGACGAAGTTCGCGCCGACGTAGGGGGCGCCCGCCTTCTCCGTCTCCTCCAGGAAGATGAGCCGTGTGGTCGGCGAGGCGTCCCAGTGCACGTGCCCGTACCCGGCGTCGTACAGCAGCCGCTGCCAGGCCGTGTCGTAGGCCCTGCGGCCGGGCCAGTCGGTGGCGGCGGGCCGGGCGGGGAGTTTCGGCAGCACCTCGCGCAGCCACGCGCGCAGCCGCCCGCGGAAGTCCTCCTCCTCCGCCGTGTACGCGAGGTCCACTACGCGGCCCGGTCCTTGTCGAGGTCCAGGCCCAGCATGCGGATGGCGTTGCCGCGCATCAGCTTGTGGATCGTCTCGTCGTCGAGGCCCTTGACGTGGTCGAGGGCGACCTCCTTGGTGTGCGGGAAGGTCGAGTCGACGTGCGGGTAGTCGGTCTCGAAGGTGGCGTTGTCGCGGCCGACGACGTCGATCGAGGCGACGCCGTGCTTGTCGCGGAAGAAGCAGCAGAAGATCTGCCGGTAGTAGTACGTGGACGGCGGCTCCGGGATCAGATCCCTGACCCCGCCCCACGCGCGGTGCTCCTCCCACACGTCGTCGGCGCGCTCGAGGGCGTACGGAATCCAGCCCATCTGACCTTCGCTGTACGCGAGTTTGAGCCGCGGGTACTTCACGAGGACGCCGGAGAACAGGAAGTCCATCATCGACGCCATCGCGTTGTTGAAGCTGAGCGAGGCCTGTACGGCGGGCGGCGCGTCGGGCGAGGCGGCGGGCATCTGCGACGACGACCCGATGTGCATGTTGACCACCGTCCCCGTCTCCTGGCACGCCGCGAAGAACGGGTCCCAGTACCCGGAGTGGATCGACGGCAGGCCCAGGTGCGTCGGGATCTCGGAGAAGGTCACGGCCCGGACGCCGCGCGCCGCGTTGCGGTGGATCTCGGCGACGGCGAGGTCGATGTCCCACAGCGGGATGATGCACAGCGGGATCAGCCGGCCGCCGCTGTCGCCGCACCACTCCTCGACCATCCAGTCGTTGTACGCCCGCACGCACGCCAGCGCGACCTCCTTGTCGTGCGCCTCCGCAAAGGTCTGGCCGCAGAACCGGGGGAAGGTCGGGAAGCAGAGGGACGCCTCGACGTGGTTGAGGTCCATGTCCTTCAGGCGCTCGGCCGGGTCCCAGCAGCCGGGGCGCATCTGCGCGCGGGTGATGCCCTCCAGCGTCATGTCGTCGCGGTCGAAGCCGACGGCGGCGATGTTGCGCTTGTACGGGAACGTGAGGTCCTCGTAGATCCACCAGTCGGTGGGCGGGCCGTCCGGGTCCATGGTGATGACGTACTTGCCGCCCACGTACGCCAGCTCGCCGATGCCGGCGGTCAGCGGCCTGGGCCCGCGATCCCGGTACTTCGCCGGCAGCCAGGTCTCGAAGAGGTGCGCGGGCTCGATCACGTGGTCGTCGACGCTGATGATGCGCGGTAGCTCCATCGGACTCCCCTGATTCCCCTCGGTCGGGTTCGCCTCGCCCGGGCACGGCTCCGGTCCAGCCGTATCTGATGGCCCGTCAGATGCAGGCTAGCCCTCGCCCTCTGAACCGACAAGGCATGGGCCCCTACGCTGCCGTTCGCATCTGATGCAGCGTCAGTTCTGGTGAGCGATCGGAGGGCGGATGGCGGTCGGAGAGACCCTGTGGGGCCTGGTCGAGGAGCGGGCCGGGCGCAGTCCCGACGCGACCGCCCTCATCCAGGCGGGCGAGACCGCCGCCGACGACCGCGCCCTCACCTTCGGCGCGCTGCGCGCCCGCGCGGAACGGGTCGCGGCCGGGCTGCACGCGCGGGGCGTGCGCGCCGGTACCCGGGTCGTCTGGCAGCTGCCGACCCGCATCGAAACGGTCCTGATCGGCCTCGCCCTGGCCCGGCTCGGCGCGGTCCAGAGCCCGGTCGTGCCGCTCTACCGCGACCACGAGGTCGCGCACGTACTGCACCGCACCGCGGCGGAGTTCTTCCTCGTACCGGGCACCTGGCGCGGCTTCGACCACACCGCCATGGCCCGCCGGACCGCCGCCCGGCTCCCCGGCCCGCTCACGGTCCTCGACGCGTACGCCACGCTCCCCGACGGCGACCCGGCCGGGCTGCCGCCGCCGCCCGCCGGCCCCGGGGAGACCCGCTGGATCTACTGGACCTCGGGCACCACCGCGGGCCCCAAGGGCGTCCTGCACTGCGACCGCGCGCTGCTCACCGCCGGCACCGACCTCGGGCGCGCGCTGCGCGTGCACGCGCGCGACGTGGGCTCGATGGCGTTCCCGTACGCGCATGTCGCGGGCCCCGATTACACCGTCATGCTGCTGCGGCACGGCATCCCGGCCGTCCTCTTCGAACACTTCGCGCTGCCCGAAGCGCTGGGCGCGTACCGCCGGCACCGCGTCACCATCGCGGGCGGCTCCACCGCCTTCTACCAGCTCTTCCTTGCCGAACAGCGGCGCCGGGCCGACCCCGGGCCGCTGCTCCCCGACCTGCGCCTGTTGGCGGGCGGCGGCGCGCCCAAACCTCCCGGGCTGTACTACGAGGTGGTCCGCGAGCTGGGCTGCGCCCTCACCCACGGGTACGCGCTGACCGAGGCCCCGATGGTCACCATGGGCGACCCGCTGGACGGCGACGCGGACCTGGCCACGGCCGACGGCCGCCCGCCGGCCGGCATGGAGATCCGCATCGGCGCGGACGGGGAGATACGGCTGCGCGGCCCCGCCGTGTGCCAGGGGTACCTCGGCGAGCCGGACCCGTTCGACGCCGACGGGTTCCTGCCCACCGGGGACCTCGGGCGCCTCACCCCCGAGGGGCGCCTCGTCGTCACCGGGCGGCTGAAGGACATCATCATCCGTAAGGGCGAGAACGTCTCGGCCCAGGAGATCGAGGACCTGCTCCACCTGCATCCAGACCTCGGGGACGCCGCGGTCATCGGGCTTCCGGACGCCGAGCGCGGGGAACTGGTGTGCGCGGTGGTGGAACTGCGGGACGGCGCGCTCCCGGTGACACCGGAGGCGCTGGGCGCATGGCTACGAGGGCGCGGGCTGGCGCCGCACAAGGTGCCCGAACGGGTGGAGGTCGTGGACGCGCTGCCTCGGGGCGCGACGCTGCGCAAGGTGCTCAAGGGCGAGCTGCGCGCCCGGTTCGCGCCCGGCTCTCAGGGGCGGAAGGACGTCGACGCCTGCTCGTAGAAGCGGTCCACGTCGGCCCGATCGCGGTCCGGGCCGATGACCAGGACGAGGTGGTAGCGGCCGCCGTCCAGGAGCGCCATGTTGCGCGCGTACGTCGCGGAGGCGCTGTCCTCGCCCCAGGTGAAGGTGCCCTCCGCCATGACCGTACGGCCGACATCGGTGCGCCGCAGCCCCGAGGACGAGGTCCAGTTCGCGTCGCGGAACGGCGCCAGCTCCGCCTCCTTGTCCTGCTGGTACGCCATCGGGTCGGAGCCGAACCGCTTCGCGGTGTCCCGGCCCGGCACCACCAGCAGCGTGAACGCGCCCCTGGTGTAGCGCACCTGGCCCTCGGCGTTCTTGCCGTGCCGCTGCCAGCCCTCGTGCACGGCGATCCGGAAGCCCTCGGGGTCGTCGCGCATCTCGAAGCCGTCGGCCAGGCCGTCCGGTGCGGTGGTCCGGGGGCGGGTGCTGGTCGGCTCCGCGCCGTCCGGCTGCGACTGCGCCGGGTCGGGCGCGGGCGCGCCGGTCTCGGTACCGCTGGGGACGCTGCTCCGCGCGTTCCCCGAGTCGTCCGGGTCGGTGCCGTTCCCGGGCAGGAACGCCACGGCGACCAGCACCGCGCCGACGACCAGCAGCAGCACGAGGCCGAGCAGCAGCATGCCGAGCCGGCGCGGGCCGCCGCGGGACGTCCGGTCGCGGCTCGGCCGCGGCTCGTGCTGCCGCACGCGGTCACGGCCGCGGTCACGGACGCCTCCGCGGTCGCGGACGCCGTCGTGGGCGCGCGGTGGCGGTGCGGGGCGCTCGGCGGGCGGCGGCGGTGCGGGACGGGCCGTGGGCGCCGCGGGCCCGTGCGGGCGCTCCCGGCCCGGGCGCGGCTTCTTGTGCCGGCCGCGCCGCACGAGCTCGCCGCGCCGGCGCACGATCGGCAGCCTGCGCGGATCACTGCCCAGTTCCAGGGCCGGTACGGTCACGACCGCGCGGCCGGCCTCCGGCTCCGGTGCCGCGCGCACCAGGGAGCGCAGCCAGCCGCGCAGCTCCTCGAAGTCGGGCCGTTCGGTGGGGTCCTGGCGCAGCAGCGACTCCACTACCGGGCGCAGCGCGCCGCACTCCTCCGCGTGCGCGGGCGGGCGGGCGCACACCAGCTGGACCAGTTCGGCGGCGCTCTCCTCGGCGTACGGGGCGTGTCCCTGCACGCTGCGGAAGAGCAGGGCGCCGAGCGCCCAGAGGTCGGCGGCCGGGCCGACGGGCGGCGCGAGCTGCCAGTTCGCGTGGACGGGGCCGGCCTGTTCGGGCGCCCAGCGCTCGGTGACCGCGCCGACCATCGTGATCCGCGCCTGGCGCGCCCGCTCGGCCGCCAGCGCGTTGCCCTGTGCCACGCCGGGGTACACGCCGGTGTCCGGCCCTCCCTGCACGCCGGCCGCCGCACCGGCGCGCGGC
>NZ_JBEPFC010000099.1:0-26659 GCF_040301705.1 Streptomyces sp. NPDC000151
CAGCGGGGCCGCGAGGCGGCGCGCCGCGCCGGCGCCTGCGGCCGGTGGCGGGTTCGTCGGGACCACGGGTTCCGTCACGGTTCCGATTGTTCCCCCCTGCGCGCGAAGGCGCAGCTTCCCGGCCGCCGCACGGGCCACTCCGCGCCATGCGCGGGGGCGTGCGGAACGGCTGGGAAACCGCGCCTTCGTCGAGCTACCGGGCCAGGGCCCGTACCGGCGTCAGCTCTGCTGCGCCTGCGGCTGGTTCTTGGAGCGCTTCGGTGCGGAGCCCATGCCCGCGAGGTGCATCAGACCGCCCACGGCCGCGCCCGCCAGGATGAGGACGATGCCGACCCAGAAGCCGGGCACGTTGGCCAGCAGGGTGAAGACGCCCGCGACACAGAAGCCGATGAACGAAATGATGACGCCGGTCCAGGCAGCCGGGGTGTGTCCGTGACCGTGGCCGTTGCTCGACATGAGTGCTCCTCGTTGCTTTCTCGCGCCGGGGTCGGGGCGCGGCGTTCGCTCGGAATCATTGTCCCTGATGCACGGGGTGGGCCCGCCATCGGGTCGTGCGGACCGGTGAAGGGACGTCCGCTAGGCGGTGGGGTCCTCGCCCCGGTCCAGCGACTTCCAGATCTCCTCCGGGCGGTCCAGGTCCGGCTGCTTCGCGGCGCGGCGCGGGCCGCGGGGGCCGCTGCCCGCGCGCTCGTAGCGCCCGGACATCGCGGGCCAGCGCCGCCCGTACACCAGCGCCAGCAGCCCGGCGATCAGCAGCAGCGCGCCGCCGCCCGCTGCCACCCACGGCCAGACGGTGTGCGCGACGTGCTGCACGCCGGCGCCGCTCATGCCGGTGGCGGTGGCGGCCTTGGCCTTCAGCGCGGAGGTATCGGCGTTGCCGAGGACGGCGCCGAGGACGATGCCGGCGCCGCTCAGCGCCAGCAGCGCGGAGACCGCGAGGCGGCCGGCGCCGCGCACGGCGAAGACGGCGACCAGCGCGGCGAGCCCGACCACGGCGAGCGCGCCCGGCACGCCGGTGACGTCCTGGCCCGTCGCCTTCTGCGGCAGCTCGCCCTGGGCGACCACGGCGGTGGCGGTGGCCCAGGTACGGCCGGAGGCGAGCAGGGCCAGTGCGGCGCCGAGCGCTCCCAGGAGGAGCGCTAGGGCGAGGGGTTTGCGCGCGGTGCCGCCTGCGGCGGCGGGGGCGTCGGTGCGGGGCGGGGGTACGGCACTCACACGTACCACTATCGCGTACGTCCCCGACGGCGCGCGGTACGGGTCAGTGACTCAGGTGGTTCGCCGTGTGCACGGCCCGCAGTACCGCCGCTGCCTTGTTGCGGCATTCGGCGTCCTCGGCGTCGGGGTCGGAGTCGGCGACGATGCCCGCGCCGGCCTGGACGTACGCCGTGCCGTCGCGCAGCAGCGCGGTGCGGATGGCGATCGCGGTGTCGGAGTCGCCGGCGAAGTCCAGGTAGCCCACGCAGCCCCCGTAGACGCCGCGCCGGCTGGGCTCCAGCTCCTCGATGATCTGCAGGGCGCGCGGCTTCGGGGCGCCGGAGAGCGTGCCGGCGGGGAAGCAGGCGGTCAGTACGTCGAAGGCGGTGCGGCCCTCGGCGACCTTGCCGGTGACCGTGGACACGATGTGCATGACGTGGCTGTAGCGCTCGATGGACATGAAGTCCACGACCTCGACGCTGCCCGGCTCGCAGACCCGGCCCAGGTCGTTGCGGCCCAGGTCGACGAGCATCAGGTGCTCGGCGCGCTCCTTGGGGTCGGAGATCAGCTCGTCGGCGAGGGCCTGGTCCAGCTGCGGGGTGCCGCCGCGCGGCCGGGTGCCGGCGATCGGGTGCACCATGGCCTGCCCGTCCTCGACCTTGACCAGCGCCTCCGGGCTGGAGCCGACCACGTCGACGCCGCCCTCGAAGCGGAAGAGGTACATGTACGGGCTGGGGTTCGTGGCCCGCAGCACCCGGTAGACGTCCAGCGCGGAGGCCGTGCAGGGGGTCTCGAAGCGCTGGGAGGGGACGACCTGGAACGCCTCGCCGGCCCGGATGCGCTCCTTGATGTCCTCGACCGCGGCCTTGAAGGAGTCGCCGCCCCACTTGGCGGTGTACTCGGGCAGCTCGGAGGCCGGGAGCGCGGCGGCGTTGGAGGGGGCCGGGCGGCTCAGGTCGTACGCCATGGTGTCCAGCCGGGCCACCGCGTCCGCGTACGCCTCGTCGACCCCGGTGTCCAGGTCGTTGTGGTTGATCGCGTTGGCGATCAGCAGGACCGTGCCGTTCCAGTGGTCCAGTACGGCCAGGTCCGAGGTGAGCAGCATGGTCAGCTCGGGGAGCCCCAGCTCGTCCTCGGTGGAGTCGCCGATCTTCTCCAGGCGGCGGACGATGTCGTAGCCGAGGTAGCCGACCATGCCGCCGGTGAAGGGCGGCAGGCCCTGGCCCTCGATGAGGTCGCGCGGGGTGTGCAGCGTCTCGATGGTCTCGCGCAGCGCGGCGAGCGGGTCGCCGCCGGTGGGCACGCCGACCGGCGGGGTGCCGAGCCAGTGGGCCTGCCCGTCGCGCACGGTGAGGGTCGCGGCGCTGCGGACGCCGATGAAGGAGTACCGGGACCAGCTGCGGCCGTTCTCGGCGGACTCCAGGAGGAAGGTGCCGGGGCGCTCCGCCGCGAGCTTGCGGTACAGGCCCACCGGGGTGTCGCCGTCGGCGAGGAGCCGCCGGGTGACCGGGATGACCCGGCGGTCCTTCGCGAGGGTGCGGAAGTTGTCGAGGTCCGGAGTCGCGGTGCCGGTGGTTCCCGTGGTCATGCCAGCGGATCCTAGTAGCGATCAGTGACGTGGGCGGGGCGTGTCCGCGTACTGATCGCCGGCCGGCCGCCCTCCGGACGCCGGCCGGTCACTCCCCGGCGAGCAGCACATCCTCGTCGAAGCAGGTCCGCGCGCCGGTGTGGCAGGCCGCGCCGACCTGGTCGACCTTGACCAGCACGGTGTCCGCGTCGCAGTCCAGCGCGACGGACTTCACGTGCTGGAAGTGCCCGGAGGTGTCGCCCTTGACCCAGTACTCCTGGCGGCTGCGGCTCCAGTACGTGCAGCGCCCGGTGGTCAGCGTGCGGTGCAGCGCCTCGTCGTCCATCCACCCGAGCATCAGCACCTCGCCCGTGTCGTACTGCTGCGCGATGGCCGGGACCAGGCCGTCGGGGGTGCGCTTGAGCCGGGCGGCGATGGCCGGATCCAGCGAGGTGCCGGCGGGGGACGGGGTGGCGGGGCTGCTGCTCATGCCCTCCATTGTGCCGTGCGGCATCATGCGGACATGAACGACCAGTACCCGCCCCCGGACGACGACCGGGTGGCCAAGGTGGCCACGATCGTGGTGTGCGCGGTCTTCGCGGCGGCCGTCCTGGTGATGACGGTGATCCTCGTGCACGGGTGAACGCGGGGTGCGGAAGGGACCGCGCGGCGTCATGGCACGGGCGGCGGGGCGGCCGTAGGGTGAGGCCATGTCGACCCATGCCAAGCGTGAACGACTTCTTCTCGCCGACCTGTTGGAGAGCGCGGGGCCCGACGCGCCGACGCTGTGCGAGGGCTGGACCGCCCGTGACCTGGCCGCCCATGTGGTGGTGCGCGAGCGGCGCGCGGACGCGGCCGGCGGCCTGGTGATCAAGCCGCTGGCGTCCCGGCTGGAGCGGGTGCAGTCCGAGTTCGCCGCCAAGCCGTACGAAGAGCTGATCCGGCTGATCAGGACCGGGCCGCCGCGGCTGTCGCCGTACTCCCTCAAGCAGATCGACGAGGCGGCGAACACGGTGGAGTTCTTCGTGCACACGGAGGACGTGCGGCGCGCCGCGCCGGACTGGACGCCGCGCGAGGTGGGCGCCGTCCTCGCCGACGCCCTGTGGTCCCGCATCGAGCGGATGGCCCGGGTGCTGGGGCGGAAGGCCCCGGTGGGCGTGGTGGTGCGGCGCCCGGACGGGCAGACCGCGGTGGCGCACCGCGGCACGCCGGTGGTCACGGTCACCGGCGAGCCGGGCGAGCTGACGCTGTTCCTGTTCGGGCGGCAGAACGCCGCCAAGGTCGAGCTGGACGGCGACAAGGAGGCCGTGGCACGGCTGCAGGAGGCCAAGCTGGGGCTGTAGCCCCGGCCGGATTTCGGACCGGGGCGGTCAGGCCGGGCGGGCGTCCGGCCCGGCCGCCCCGGTCTCGTACAGGCCCGTCTCCTCCAGCGCGCGCAGCCGCCGGTAGTCCGTCTCGATCTGCCGCGGGTCGCGGTGGACGAGGTAGCAGACGCCGGGCGAGGTGAGCGAGTCGACGGTGGGCGCGAGGCGGTCACCGACCGCGACGGAGAGATGGTGCCCCGCGTACGAGGGCAGCGCGCGGATCTCGTCGAAGCGGGCCAGGGAGACCAGCCGGCCACCGCGCGGGGAGATCAGGGAGACGTAGCGCAGCGGGGTGCGCGGCCGGGCCGGGCGGTCCGTGAGCGCCATGAAGGCGGCCGGGTCGGCGCAGGCCAGCGCGGTCAGCGCGACGTGGTCGGTGCCGAAGCAGCGGCTGACCACGTCGGGCAGGATGCTGCCGGCGAGCCGGGCGCCGGTCTCGATCAGTACCGGTCCCTCGTCGGTGAGCATGATCTCGGAGTGCGCCGGTCCGTTGCGGATGCCGAGGGCGTCCAGGACGCCGAGGAGGTACGGGCGAAGCGCGGCGGTGGCCGGGTCGCGCGCGGACACCGGCTCCTCGTAGTCGTAGACCGGGGCGCCGCCGCGGCCCGGTCGCTTGTGGTAGCGCCAGATCTCGGCGATGTGGTGGCGGCCCGCCACGCTGACGGTGTTGGCGAAGTACTCGGTGCCGGACAGGTGTTCCTGGACGACGACGGTGCGATTGCGGGCACCGGTGAAGTTCACCGAGCGCAGGATGTGGTCGAATGCGGTGCACAGCTCCACCGGACCGGCGCAGAAGAAGACGTTGTCGGTGCCGGCGCTGTCGGCGGGCTTGACCACCACGGGCCAGCGGCCGTGCGAGCGGGCCCAGGCCAGGGCGGTGTCGAAGCGGTGGGTGCGCAGCGTGTCGGGCGCGCGCAGCCCGTGTGCCCGCACGGCCCCGGCCATCTCGTACTTGTCGCGGCGCACGCGGCGGGCGTCGATGACGTTGCCGGGCAGGCCGAGCCGGGCGGAGAGGGCGTCGGCGAGGTCCACGCCGGTCTCGTTGCCGGGCAGGACACGCGCTGCCGCATACGGGCGTACTGCGGTGACCAGGGCGTCCAGGTCGCCCCGGTACAGGAACCGGTCGGCGACCGCCTCGTGCGGGAAGGGGGTGCGCAGCAGGCGGTCCGCGATGCCGGGCGCGCTGTCGATGTGGACCGTGGTGACGCCGTGCGCGGCCAGCGCGGCGGGCAGGAACCGGCCGCTGGAGTAGGCGTCAACTACCAGGCAGTGCATGGATCTTCTTGCCTTCCTGGGCCGCGGCGGCCGGGGGCGCGCCCCGGCGGGCGAGCAGCCCGAGCCCGATGAGGACGGTGATGACGGCAATGCCGACGGCGGAGGGCACCGAGAACGTCAGCCGCGCGTCGGCGAGTTGGAGGAGGAGGGTCAGGGCGGGCGCGAGGGCGCAGACCATGGCGGCGGTCACCGGGGTCACCCGGCGCACGCCGATCTGCACGAGGACGGCCGGTATGCCGACGCCGATGACGGCGACCACCGCGCCGGGCAGCAGCGCCGCGCCCAGCCGGGCGGTGTCCCCGGTGCCGGCGAGCAGCCAGCCGGCCGCGGTGACCAGGCCGAAGCGCAGGCCCATGACGGTGGGGACGTCGACCCCGGCGGCGCCCAGGCGGGCGGAGAAGACGACATTGGCCGCCCCGCCCGCGCCGGAGGCGACCGCGGCGCACACGCCGAGCGCCATGATCCCGGCGGCCCGGTCGCCGACGCCGCTGCGGCCGTCCAGGGAGGCCCAGACCAGCCCGGCGAGGGCGAGCACGATGCCGAGAGCGGCGAGGAGTTCGCCGGGCAGCACGCGGTCCCCGCGCCACCACAGGTACTGGAGCAGCACGGTGCAGGCGGGGCCGATGGCGATCGAGACGACGTTGGCGACGGCCGGCTCCATGAGCTTGAGCGCGTAGAGCAGGGACAGCCAGGTCACCGCGGTGGTGACGTTGAGGACGAGCAGGTCGGCGGCGTGCGCCCGGGCCACGGCGAGGAGCCGGGCCGGGCGCACCCGCAGCAGCGTCAGGCCGCAGAAGAAGGCGCCGGTGAGGGTGAAGGCGACCGCGGCGACGCTGCCGGGGTCGAGGTGCTGGAGCCGCTGCGCGGCGAACACGTCCACCAGCGCGGAGAACAGGGCGAAGACGAACAGTGCGGCCACGGCGCTCCCTAGCGCGCGTCCGGCGGGCCGCCGGCGCGCCGCGGGCGGGGCCCGAAGAGCGCCCGGCCCACCCGGACCAGCGTCGCGCCCTCCGCCACCGCGGCCTCGAAGTCGGCGCTCATGCCCATGCTGAGCTGGGTCAGGCCGTGCGCGGCGGCGAGCGAGCGGAGCAGCCGGAAGTGCGGGCGCGGGTCGCGGCCGTACGGCGGCAGGCACATCAGGCCGACGACGGGCAGCCCGCACACGTCCCGGCACTCCTTGAGGAGGGCGTCGGCGGCCTCCAGCGGTACGCCGCTCTTGTGCGGCTCGTCGGCGGTGTTGACCTGGACGAAGCAGTCGGGCCTGCGCCCGGTGCGGGCCATGGCGGCGGCGAGGGCCGCGGCCAGCCGCGGGCGGTCCACGCTGTGCAGGACGTCGAAGCCGGTGACGGCCGCCGCGGCCTTCTTGGTCTGCAGCGGGCCGACGAGGTGCAGCCGGGCGTCCGGGTGGCGGGTGCGCAGCGGCGGCCACTTGGCGCGGGCCTCCTGGACCCGGCTCTCCGCGAAGTCGCGCTGCCCCGCGTCGAGCGCTGCGGCGACGAGGTCGCGCGGGTGGTACTTGCTGACCGCGACGAGCTTCACGGAGCCGGGCTCGCGGCCGGCGCGCCGGCAGGCCTCGTCGAGGCGGCGGGTGAGCACGGCGAGGCGCGCGGCGGGGTCCGGGGCAGGTCCCGCGTCGGGTCGGTGGCTGTCCGGGAGGCCGCTGTCGGGCGCGGTGCGGTCGGGTGCGGTGCGGTCGTCGGTCATGGCGTTCACTCCGCCCCTTCGGCCGCGTACGGCGCGTCGTCCTCGGCCCCGTGCGGCGCGTCGTCGGTGGCGTACCGCGCGTACCGGCCGTCCCAGACGCTGAAGTACTTCCAGGCGGAGTCGAACAGCACGGTGATCACGACGGCGTCCGGGGGCAGCGTGCGGGCGAGCCGCCGCGCGGCGAAGACGTTGCCGCCCGCCGTGGGCCCGACGCACAGGCCCTCCTGCTCGATCAGCTGCTTCATGGCCGTCCAGCCGTCGTCCCCGCTGATCAGCTCGACCTCGTCGACGAGTTCCTCGCGCAGATTGGCGGGGACCTTGCCGGGGCCGAGGCCCATCAGGTTGTGCGTGTGGTGGGTGAAGGGCAGGCCGTGCCGCTTGGCGTACAGGGCGGCCGAGCGGTCGACCTCGACGGCGGTGCTGCGCAGCCCCGGGTGGGCGGCCTTGAGGACGTCCGCGATGCCGGTGAAGGTGCCGCCGGTGCCGATGGAGCAGACGAACCGGTCGGGGACCAGGCCCAGCGCGTCGAGCGCGGTGACGATCTCGGTGCCGCAGGAGCGCCAGGCGCGCCAGTTCAGCTCGTTGGCGGACTGGTCCAGGTAGTGGCTGCCGGGGTGCGCGGCGACGTACCGGCGGGCGGTCTCCTCGCCTTCGAGGAGGAAGCCGTCCGGGTCGGTCTCGATGACGGTGCCGCCGAAGGAGGCGATCTGCCTGCGGCGCTCCTCGGTCATCCCGGCGGGCATGACGATGACGACGCGGTAGCCGCGGTCCCGGCCGACCCGGGAGAGCGCGGCGCCGCCGTTTCCGGTGGAGCATTCGACCAGGGTCATTCCCGGGGCGATCGTGCCGGCCCGTTCCAGCTCGTCGAGCATGAACGTGAAGACCCGGTCCTTGTGACTTCCGGTGGGATTGCGGAACTCGCACTTGGCGAATATCCGCGCGGCCCCCGGCTCGGCAGTGCTGCGTAGTTCGTACAATTCCGTGTGCCCGATTTCGGCACCGTGCACAGATGCACTCACGTGCGGTTCCCCCGAACCCGTACTGGACAGCTCGATGAAATACGTGAAGAAGAAAAGCCCGGACCCCGCCAGGACGTGACGGTCATCAGGACGTGACCGTCGTCAGGACATGACGACGACGCGCCCGGTCCGTTCGTCGACGGCGATCCGGATGACGGACTTGACCGTGATGCCGAAGCGCGCGGCGACCTTTTCCCGGCCGCCGTTCTCGGGCTTCTCCACGGCCACGACGACCTCGCCGACCCGGGCGCCGGCCGCCTGCACGGCCTCGATCAGGGCGATCAGGGTGCCGCCGGTGCTGATCGTGTCGTCCACGATCGTCAGCCGGTCGCCCGGCTCGATGCCGTTGACGTAGAGCGTCCCCTGGAAGTACTCGCTGTCGATGGGCACCGGGACGGACCGGTCGCCGAGGTCGTAGGTGTACCAGCGGGCGACCGCGAGCGGCAGCCCCGCGGCGAGCGAGAGCGCCCCGCCGAGAAAGGCGCCCTTGTCCTCCTCGACAAGAATCTTGTCGGCGTCGAAGTCGCCGAGCGCGAGCATCCGCCCCGCGGCTTCCGCGAGGACTTCCGGGCGCAGCGCGGGCGATTGGTCCGTGAATTCGTTCACGGTGGTCAGATGGCGCCCCGACTTTACGGTGGGCGCGCCCGCGTAGACCTCTTCGAGCAGCATGCGATGTTCTCCCCCGTTGATTCCCCCGATTGCCGGCCGCGTGCTGCCGGACGGCAAGTGAGGCATTGGTACCGCGGCGCCCGGCCGGCGGGCAATGGCGTGCCCGCATTGTGCGTGGAAACCGCCGGTCGCGCGCCGCGCGGATATTCCGCACGCGCCGCGCGGCCTCCCGTCACCAGGCAGGGCCGCCCCTTCGGCCGTACGGCAATATCACGTCGTACTGGCCAAAAACCGCTCCCGTACTGGTGGGCACGCCGGGGCGGGTTCAGCCGTCCGCCGTCCCGGGTGCCAGGTGGCGTACGAGAATGCGCTGCAGCTCGCGGGCCGCGCGGGGCGGCGAGACGTCGGCGCGGTGCGCGACGGAGATGTTGCGGTGCAGGCCCGGCGCGGCGAACGGGGTGGAGCGCAGCCCGGCCCGCTCGGCGACCATGCTGGGCACGACGGCGCTGCCGAGCCCCGCCCGCACGAAGCCGAGCACCGCGTCCATCTCGCCGCCCTCGACGGTGAAGACCGGCTCGAAGCCGGCCGCGCGGCACGCGGCCACCGTGAATTCCCGCAGGTCGTAGCCGCGCCGGAACATCACCAGCGGATGGTCGCGCAGATCGTCGACGCGGAGGTACTTGCGGCGCACGGGCGGCGGCGCGTCCGGCGCGGAGACCACGACCAGCTCCTCGCGCAGCAGCTCGGCGGTGGTCAGTGCGGGGGCCTGCACGGGCAGCGGGGTGATGACGAGGGCGAGGTCCAGCTCGCCGGCGGCCAGTACCCGCACCAGGTCCTGCGAGCCGCTCTCGTGCACCTGGAGGTCGACGCCCGGGTAGCGGTCGTGGAAGGCGCGGAGCACGTCGGGGACGACGGAGGCGCACAGGCTGGGCGGGGCGCCGAGCCGCAGCCGGCCGCGGCGCAGCCCGGCGACCTCCTGGACCTCGCGGCGGGCGGTGTCGGCGTCGGCGAGGATGCGGCGCGCGAACGGCAGCAGCGTCTCGCCCGCGTCGGTGAGCGTGATGTGGCCGCGCGCCCGGTGGAACAGCTCGGCGCCCAACTCCCGCTCCAGGGACCGGATCTGCTGGGAGAGCGAGGGCTGTGCGACGTGTTCCTGCTCGGCCGCGCGGGTGAAGTGCCGGGTGTCGGCGACGGCCGCGAAATAGCGGAGCTGCTGCAGCTGCATGCGGCCAGGATAGTGGCTCGATAGGCAGCAGCTATGGAGATGAGCCGCACCATGTCTTGGACTGATGGCTTATCGCGTCCCTACCGTCGTGCCCATGGCAGTGGACACCCGGACGGACCGACGGCCGTCCTCCTACGCGGGCATCCTGTGGCACTCGACCGTCGGCAAGAAGACGGCGATGGCCGTCAGCGGCATCGTGATGCTGCTGTACTTGGTCGCCCACATGCTGGGCAACCTCAAGATCTTCTTCGGAGCCGCCGAGTTCGACGGTTATGCCCACTGGCTGCGCACCATCGGCGAGCCCTTCCTGCACCACGAGTGGTTCCTGTGGATCGCCCGGGTCGTGCTGCTGGCCGCCGTGGTCGTGCACGCGGTCGCCGCGTACCAGCTCAGCCGCCGCGACATCGCCGCGCGCCCGCAGAAGTACGTGCACAAGAAGAAGCGCGCCAGCTACGCCACCCGCACCATGCGCTGGGGCGGGATCATCCTCGGCCTCTTCATCGTCTGGCACATCCTGGACCTGACGACCCTGACGGTGAACCCCGAGGCCTCCCCCGGCCACCCGTACGCCAACGTCGTCGCCACCTTCTCCACCTGGTACGGCAACGTCATCTACATCGTCGCGATGCTCGCGCTCGGCCTGCACATCCGGCACGGCTTCTGGAGCGCGGCCCAGACCCTCGGCGCCAACCGGCCAGGGCGCGACCGGGTCCTCAAGGCCGTGGCGAACGTCCTCGCGCTCGTCCTGACCGTCGGTTTCGTCGCCGTCCCCGTATCCGTGATGACCGGAGCAGTGAGCTGACGTGAGCACCTACACCGAGTACCGGACCGGCGAGCCCGTCGCCGACACCAAGGCCCCGGACGGCCCGATCAACGAGCGCTGGGACCGCCGCCGCTTCGAAGCGAAGCTGGTCAACCCCGCCAACCGGCGCAAGCACACCGTCATCGTCGTCGGCACCGGGCTGGCCGGCGGCGCGGCCGGCGCCACCCTGGCCGAACAGGGCTACCACGTCGTGCAGTTCTGCTACCAGGACTCGCCGCGCCGGGCCCACTCCATCGCCGCGCAGGGCGGCATCAACGCGGCGAAGAACTACCGCAACGACGGCGACTCCGTCCACCGCCTCTTCTACGACACGGTCAAGGGCGGCGACTTCCGGGCGCGCGAGTCCAACGTGCACCGGCTCGCCCAGATCTCGGTCGAGATCATCGACCAGTGCGTGGCCCAGGGCGTGCCCTTCGCCCGCGAGTACGGCGGCCTGCTCGACACCCGCTCCTTCGGCGGCGTCCAGGTCTCCCGTACGTTCTACGCCCGCGGCCAGACGGGCCAGCAGCTGCTGCTCGGCGCATACCAGGCGCTGAGCAGGCAGATCGCGGCCGGCACGGTCGAGATGCACCCGCGTACCGAGATGCTCGACCTGATCGTCGTCGACGGCCGGGCCCGCGGCATCGTGGCCCGCGACCTGCTCACCGGCCGCATCGACACCTACTTCGCGGACGCGGTGGTGCTGGCGAGCGGCGGCTACGGCAACGTCTTCTACCTCTCCACCAACGCCAAGAACTCCAACGCCACCGCGATCTGGCGGGCGCACCGGCGCGGCGCGTACTTCGCCAACCCCTGCTTCACCCAGATCCACCCCACGTGCATCCCGCGCTCCGGCGACCACCAGTCCAAGCTGACGCTGATGAGCGAGTCGCTGCGCAACGACGGCCGCATCTGGGTGCCCAAGGCCAAGGGCGACACCCGCCCGCCGGCCGAGATCCCCGAGGACGAGCGCGACTACTACCTGGAGCGCATCTACCCCGCCTTCGGCAACCTCGTCCCCCGCGACATCGCCTCCCGCGCCGCGAAGAACGTCTGCGACGAGGGCCGCGGCGTCGGCCCCGGCGGCCAGGGCGTCTACCTGGACTTCGCGGACGCCATCGCCCGGCTGGGCAGGAAGGCGGTCGAGGAGAAGTACGGCAACCTCTTCGACATGTACGCGCGCATCACGGCGGAGGACCCGTACACCACGCCCATGCGCATCTACCCGGCCATCCACTACACGATGGGCGGCCTCTGGGTCGACTACGACCTGCAGACCACCGTGCCCGGGCTCTTCGCCATCGGCGAGGCCAACTTCTCCGACCACGGCGCGAACCGCCTCGGCGCCTCGGCCCTCATGCAGGGCCTGTCCGACGGCTACTTCGTCCTCCCCGCCACCATCAACGACTACCTCGCCCGGCACCCGCACGAGGAAGTCCCCGCCGACCACCCGGCCGTCACCGAGGCCGTCACCTCCGTCACCGACCGCCTCTACCGCCTCCTCTCCAACAACGGCGACCGCACCCCGGACTCCTTCCACCGGGAGCTGGGCGAGCTGCTGTGGGAGGAGTGCGGCATGGCCCGCACGGAGACCGGCCTGCGCAAGGCACTGGACCGCATCCCGTCCCTCCGAGAGGAGTTCTGGCGCCGCATCAAGGTCCCGGGCTCCGGCCAGGACCTCAACCAGTCGCTGGAGAAGGCCAACCGGATCGCCGACTACTTCGAACTCGCCGAGCTGATGTGCCTGGACGCGCTGCACCGCAGCGAGTCCTGCGGCGGCCACTTCCGCGAGGAGAGCCAGAGCGAGGGCGGCGAGGCCGAACGCCGGGACGAGGAGTTCTCCTACGCGGCGGCCTGGGAGTTCACCGGTACCGGCGAGGCGCCCGTGCTGCACAAGGAGCAGCTCGACTTCGAGTACGTCCACCCCACCCAGCGGAGCTACGCGTGAACCTCACCCTGCGCATCTGGCGCCAGTCCGGCCCCGATTCCGCGGGCCGCATGACCGAGTACGACGTGCGGGACATCTCCCCCGAGATGTCCTTCCTCGAAATGCTCGACACGCTCAACGAAGAGCTGATCCTGCGCGGCGACGAGCCGGTGGCCTTCGACCACGACTGCCGGGAGGGGATCTGCGGCGCGTGCGGCATGGTCATCAACGGCCAGGCGCACGGCCCGGAGCGGACCACCACCTGTCAGCTGCACATGCGGCACTTCGACGACGGCGACACGATCGACATCGAGCCGTGGCGCGCCTCGGCGTTCCCCGTCGTCAAGGACCTGGTCGTGGACCGTACGGCCTTCGACCGGATCATCGGCTCCGGTGGCTACATCACGGCCCCGACGGGCAGCGCGCCCGAGGCGCACGCCACGCCGGTGCCGAAGCCGGCCGCCGACACCGCCTTCGAGCACGCGGAGTGCATCGGCTGCGGCGCGTGCGTCGCGGCCTGCCCCAACGGCTCGGCGATGCTCTTCACCTCCGCCAAGGTCGTCCACCTCAACTCCCTGCCGCAGGGCGCCCCGGAGCGCGAGTCCCGGGTCCTGGACATGGTCGGGCAGATGGACGACGAGGGCTTCGGCGGCTGCACGAACACCGGCGAGTGCGCGACGGCCTGCCCGAAGGGCATCCCGCTGTTCAGCATCACCAAGATGAACCGCGAGTTCGTGCGCGCGGCACGCAAGGCGTGACCGCGTGAGGTGACACAGACCGGCGCCGCGGCGGCAACCGACGCTCCGCAGCCGCGGCGCCCCGAAGCGGTGGCGGGCACGTGCGGCGCCCGCCATCCTCGCGGGGCGGGCCGTGCGGTGGCCCGCCCCGCTCAGACCGCGGCGGTCCCGATGAGACCCTCCCTGGTGACGAGCCGGGCGAGCGCCTCCTCGTCCAGGCCCTCCGTGCCGTCGGGCCGCCGCGGCAGCACCATGTACCGGCTCTCCGCGCTGGAGTCCCAGACGGTGACCGTGACGTCCTCGGGCAGTGCGAGCCCGAACTCCGCCAGGACGGACCGCGGATCGCGCACCACCCGCGACCGGTACGCCTCGCTCTTGTACCAGGACGGGGACGGCCCCAGCAGCCCGATCGGGTAGCACGAACACAGCGTGCAGACGAGGACGTTGTGCTCCGTCTCGGTATTCGCCACGACCTTCAGGCGCTGTTCCTGAATGCCGCCGGCCATCGACAGCCCGACCTCCGGCAGCGCCGTGTTGGCGTCCGCCAGCAGCCGTTCCCTGAAGCCCGGGTCCGTCCAGGCGCGGGCCACCACCCGCGCGCCGTTGACCGGCGAAGCGCCGTTCAGCAGCGTGGTCAGGATCGCGTCGAGCTGGTCGTCGCCGACCACCCCGGCCTCGACCAGCCGCTCCTCCAGGCGGCGCACCCGCACCGCCACCGTGCTGCTCGCATGTTCGCCGCTCACGCCCGCTCCTCCGCTGCCTCTGCCTGCTCCAGGTACGACTCCCAGAGGTCCACCGTGACCTCGTGCGTGCCGGCGCCCCACAGCTCCCGGGCCGGGAAGGCGACGGTGTAGACGGTCTCCACGCGCGGCTCGGCGACTCCGGCGGCGCGCTCGTCGGCGAGCGGCCAGCGGCCCTGCGCCTCCACGACCCGCCCGGTGTGCCCGCGCACGTACCGCGGCGCCCGCGTGTGCCCCTCGGGGTCGACGGACCGCACGCGCACCGGCTGGCCCACGGCGAAGTCACTCATCGCCGAGCACCTTCCGCTCGGCGACCAGCGTCTCGATGGCGTGCAGCCACCGCTCGTAGTACGAAGCGGCCAGATACTCGGCGGGCGCCATCCGCTCCACGGCGTCCCGGAACTCGTCCAGCGTGTAGACCCCGCCGCGTACCAGCGCCATGTTCAGCGCGTACACCCGCGCCTCCCAGTCCGCGTGGAAGGCCGGCTCCTCCGCCTCGATCCGCAATGCGCCGAACCCGGTCTGCCCGCCCACGTCGTTGACTCGACTCATGCGCCGAGCCTACGGCGGCGAGGGGCGGCCGACCAGGAGATTCGGCCGCGTCAGCGGACCGGGTGGCCCGTTTCCCTGAGGGCGTTCTTGACCTCGGCGATGCGCAGGTCGCCGAAGTGGAAGACGGAGGCGGCGAGGACGGCGTCGGCGCCGGCGTCGACGGCCGGGGGGAAGTCGGCGAGCTTGCCGGCGCCGCCGGAGGCGATGACCGGGATGGTGACGTGCTTGCGGACGGCGGCGATCATCTCGGTGTCGTAGCCGTCCTTGGTGCCGTCGGCGTCCATGGAGTTCAGCAGGATCTCGCCGGCGCCGAGCTCGGCGGCGCGGTGGGCCCACTCGACGGCGTCGATGCCGGTGCCGCGGCGGCCGCCGTGGGTGGTGACCTCGAAGGACCCGGATTCCGTACGGCGCGCGTCGACCGAGAGGACCAGGACCTGGCGGCCGAAGCGTTCGGCGATCTCGCGGATCAGCTCGGGGCGGGCGATCGCGGCGGTGTTGACGCCGACCTTGTCGGCGCCCGCGCGCAGCAGCTTGTCGACGTCCTCGGGGGTGCGGACGCCGCCGCCGACGGTGAGCGGGATGAAGACCTGCTCGGCGGTGCGGCGGACCACGTCGTAGGTGGTCTCGCGGTTGCCGGAGGAGGCGGTGATGTCGAGGAAGGTCAGCTCGTCGGCGCCCTCGTCGCCGTAGATCTTGGCCATCTCGACGGGGTCGCCGGCGTCGCGGAGGTTCTGGAAGTTCACGCCCTTGACGACCCGGCCGTTGTCGACGTCCAGGCAGGGGATGACTCGGACCGCCAGCGTCATGTGCTCGGCACCTCTCTGAAAGCTTCTAGTTCTACTTGGACCAGGATGCGCGGGTCGACGAAGCCCGTGACCACGACGACGGTCGTGGCGGGGCGGACCGCGCCGAAGAGCTCCTGGTGGGCCCGCCCCGCCTCGTCGATGTCGCGGGTGTGGGCGAGGTAGACGCGGGTGCGGACGACCGCGTCGGCGTCGAGGCCGAACTTGGCGAGGGCGTCGATCGCCCGGTGGAAGGCGACCCGCGTCTGCTCGTACGGATCGCCCTCGCCGTACAGGACCGTGCCGTCGAACGGCGTCGTGCCCGAGACGAAGACACGGTCACCGGCCGCGACGGCGCGCGCCGCCCCGAACGCCTCTTCATAGGGTCCTTCACCAGGCACGCGCCGTACGTCGGTCATCGGTCCGTCTCCCTGCTAGCGGGTGGCCTCCAGGGCCTCTTCCAGGGTGAACGCCTTGGCGTACAGGGCCTTGCCGACGATCGCGCCCTCCACTCCCTCGGGCACCAGCGTCGCGATGGCGCGCAGGTCGTCGAGGGAGGAGACGCCGCCGGAGGCGACGACGGGCCGGTCGGTCGCGGCGCAGACGTTCTTCAGCAGCTCCAGGTTGGGGCCCTGCAGCGTGCCGTCCTTGTTGATGTCGGTGACGACGTACCGGGCGCAGCCCTCGGCGTCCAGCCGGGTCAGCGTCTCGTACAGGTCGCCGCCGTCGCGGGTCCAGCCGCGGCCGCGCAGCGTCGTGCCGCGCACGTCCAGGCCCACCGCGATCTTGTCGCCGTGCTCGGCGATGATCTTGGCGACCCACTCGGGGTTCTCCAGGGCCGCGGTGCCGATGTTGACGCGCGTGCAGCCGGTGGCCAGCGCCGCGGCCAGCGAGTCGTCGTCGCGGATGCCGCCGGACAGCTCGACCTTGATGTCCATGGAGCGGGCGACCTCGGCGATCTGCGCGCGGTTGTCGCCGGTGCCGAAGGCGGCGTCCAGGTCGACCAGGTGCAGCCACTCGGCGCCCGACTGCTGCCAGGCCAGCGCGGCCTGCAGCGGGTCGCCGTAGGAGGTCTCGGAGCCGGACTCGCCGTGCACGAGGCGGACGGCCTGGCCGTCACGGACGTCGACGGCGGGCAGCAGTTCGAGCTTGTTCACAGCACTCACAGAACTCTCAGCGCTCACAGGGAATCGATCCAGTTGGTCAGGAGCCGGGCACCGGCGTCGCCGGACTTCTCGGGGTGGAACTGGGTGGCCCACAGTGGCCCGTTCTCCACGGCGGCCACGAAGGGCTCGCCGTGCGTGGCCCAGGTGACCTGCGGCGCGCGCATGGCGGGGTTGCTGACCTCCAGCTCCCAGTCGTGCACGGCGTAGGAGTGCACGAAGTAGTAGCGCTCGTCGGCGTCCAGGCCGGCGAAGAGCCGCGAGTCCTGCGGCGCCTCGACGGTGTTCCAGCCCATGTGCGGCACGACGTCGGCCTTGAGCGGGCCGACCGTGCCGGGCCACTCGTCCAGGCCTTCGGTCTCCACGTCGTGCTCGATGCCGCGGCCGAAGAGGATCTGCATGCCGACGCAGATGCCCATGACGGGGCGCCCGCCGGCCAGCCGGCGGCCCACGACCCAGTCGCCGCGCGCCTCGCGCAGCCCCTGCATGCAGGCCGCGAAGGCGCCGACGCCGGGCACCAGCAGCCCGTCGGCGTTCATGGCGGTGTCGTAGTCGCGGGTCACCTCGACGTCGGCGCCGACATGGGCCAGCGCCCGCTCGGCGGACCGGATGTTGCCGAAGCCGTAGTCGAAGACGACCACTTTCTTACGCGGCGTGCTCAATTCCAGACCTCCAGCCGCACGATGCCCGCGGCGAGACACAGCACCGAGCCGATGGCCAGTACCGCGATCAGGCTCTTGGACATCTTCTGCTTCCAGAAGGAGAAGACCCCGCCGAGCAGGAAGAGGCCCACCAGGATGAAGACCGTCGAGAGACCGTTCACAGCGCGCCCTTCGTGGAGGGCAGGATGCCGGCCGCGCGCGGGTCCCGCTCGGAGGCGTACCGCAGCGCCCGGGCCAGCGCCTTGAACTGGCACTCCACGATGTGGTGCGCGTTGCGCCCGTACGGCACGTGGACGTGCAGCGCGACCTGCGCCTGCGCGACGAAGGACTCCAGGATGTGCCGGGTCATCGTCGTGTCGTACGTGCCGATCATCGGCGCGATGTTCTCGGGCTCGGTGTGGACCAGGTACGGGCGGCCCGAGAGGTCGACCGTGACCTGCGCGAGCGACTCGTCCAGCGGGACCGTGCAGTTGCCGAAGCGGTAGATGCCCACCTTGTCGCCGAGGGCCTGCTTGAAGGCGGCGCCCAGCGCGAGCGCGGTGTCCTCGATGGTGTGGTGGGTGTCGATGTGCAGGTCGCCGTCGGTCTTCACGGTGAGGTCGAACAGACCGTGCCGGCCGAGCTGGTCGAGCATGTGGTCGTAGAAGCCCACGCCGGTCGAGACGTCGACCTGTCCGGTGCCGTCGAGGTCGATCTCGACGAGGACCGAGGTCTCCTTGGTCTTGCGCTCGACGCGTCCTACGCGGCTCATGCGCCTGTCTCCTTCATGATCGCGCGCACCGCATCGAGGAACGCGTCGTTCTCGGCCGGGGTGCCGGCGGATACCCGCAGCCAGCCCGGCACTCCGTTGTCACGGACCAGGACGCCCTGGTCGAGGATGGCCTGCCAGGCGGTGTGCTGGTCGTCGAACCTGCCGAACTGCACGAAGTTGGCGTCGGAGTCGACGACCTCGCAGCCGATGGCTCGCAGCTCACTGACGATGCGGTCCCGCTCGGTCTTCAGCTGCTCGACGTACTTCAGCAGCGTATCGGTGTGCTCCAGGGCCGCCAGCGCGGTGGCCTGGGTGACCGAGGAGAGGTGGTACGGCAGGCGTACGAGCTGCACGGCGTCGACCACGGCCGGGTCGGCGGCGAGGTAGCCCAGGCGCAGCCCGGCCGCGCCGAACGCCTTGGACATCGTCCGGGAGACGACCAGGTTCGGCCGGCCCTCGATCAGCGGGAGCAGCGAGGGGTGGTGGCTGAACTCGCCGTACGCCTCGTCGACGACCACGAGCGCCCCGGCGGTGTCCGCCTTGGCGGCCTGCGCGGCCTCGTACAGCGCCAGCACCGTTTCCGCTGCCACGGCCGTGCCGGTCGGGTTGTTCGGCGAGCAGACGAAGACCACGTCGGGCCTGCGCTCGGCGATGGCCTTCTTCGCGGCCTCGACGTCGATGGTGAAGTCGTCGTTGCGCGGCCCCGAGATCCACTCCGTGCCCGTGCCGCGCGAGATCAGGCCGTGCATCGAGTACGACGGCTCGAAGCCGATGGCGCTGCGCCCTGGACCGCCGAAGGTCTGCAGCAGCTGCTGGATGACCTCGTTGGAACCGTTGGCGGCCCAGACCTGGTCCTTGGTGACCTCGTGGCCGCCGGTGCGGGAGAGGTACCGGGCCAGCTCGGTGCGCAGCTCGACCGCGTCCCGGTCCGGATAGCGGTTCAGGTCGCGGGCCGCCTCGGTGACCCGCTCGGCGATCCGCCGCACCAGCGCCTCGGGCAGTGGGTACGGATTCTCGTTGGTGTTCAGGCGTACGGGCACGTCCAGCTGAGGGGCGCCGTACGGGGACTTGCCGCGCAGCTCGTCCCGGATGGGGAGATCGTCGATGCCGGTCACTTGCTGCCGGGAACCTTCCAGTCGAACCTTGCCTTGATCGCCGCGCCGTGCGCCGGGAGGTCCTCGGCCTCGGCGAGGGTCACCACGTGGTGGGCGACCTCGGCCAGTGCGTCGCGGGTGTAGTCCACGACGTGGATGCCGCGCAGGAAGGACTGCACGGACAGGCCCGAGGAGTGGCACGCGCAGCCGCCGGTGGGCAGCACGTGGTTCGAGCCCGCGCAGTAGTCGCCGAGCGAGACGGGCGCGTACGGGCCGACGAAGATCGCGCCGGCGTTGCGGACCCGCGCGGCCACCGCTGCGGCGTCCTCGGTCTGGACCTCCAGGTGCTCGGCGCCGTAGGCGTCCACGACCTTCAGGCCCTCGTCCAGGCCGTCGACCAGCACGATCGCGGACTGCCGGCCGGCGAGCGCGGGGATGATCCGGTCCTCGACGTGCCGGGTCGCGCGGACCTGCGGCTCCAGCTCCTTCTCGACCCGCTCTGCCAGCTCCTCCGAGGCGGTGACCAGGACGGCGGCGGCCATCGGGTCGTGCTCGGCCTGGCTGATCAGGTCGGCGGCGACGTGCGCCGGGTCCGCGGTGTCGTCCGCGAGGATCGCGATCTCGGTGGGGCCGGCCTCGGAGTCGATGCCGATGCGGCCCTTGAGCAGGCGCTTCGCGGCGGCGACGTAGATGTTGCCGGGGCCCGTGACGAGATTGACCGGCAGGCAGTCCTCGGTGCCGTACGCGAACATCGCGACCGCCTGGGCGCCACCGGCCGCGTACACCTCGTCCACGCCCAGCAGGGCGCAGGTGGCCAGGATCGTCGGGTGCGGCAGGCCGCCGAAGTCGGCCTGCGGCGGCGAGGCGATCGCCAGCGACTCGACGCCGGCCTCCTGCGCCGGGACGACGTTCATCACCACGGACGAGGGGTAGACCGAGCGGCCACCGGGCACATACAACCCGACCCGCTCGACCGGCACCCACCGCTCGGTGACCGTGCCGCCCGGCACGACCTTCGTCGTCACATCCGTACGCCGCTGCTCACGGTGGACCGTGCGGGCCCGCTTGATGGACTCCTCAAGAGCGGCCCGGACCGCCGGGTCCAGCTCCGCCAGCGCGGTCCGCAGCGCCTCGGCGGGCACCCGCACCCGCTCGATCTCGACCCGGTCGAACCGATGGGCGTACTCGATCAGCGCAGCCGTGCCACGATGGCGCACGTCCTCGCAGATGGGCCGCACCTTCTCCAGGGCGGCTTCCACGTCGAACTCGGCACGGGGCAGCAGGTCGCGCAGGGCGCCGCCCTCGGGGAGGGCGTCACCGCGCAGATCGATTCGGGAGATCACCCCTCCAGTGTCTCAGACGCGCTGCCGGTGTCCGCCGCCCGTATCAATCGGTGATACGCAATGCCTGAGGTGATCCTGACCACGGGAGTTCACCGGGTCACCCAGCGGGAATGGGGTTCCGTGGGGTGCCGGGGAGCACGGGGGCACGCGTGGGTCGCCCGGTACGTACGGAGAGACGGCGGTGCCCGGTACGGCGCCGCCGGGAACGAGAGGGGGAGGCCGCGGTGAGTGACCCCACCGACGGCGACGCGCCGCCGGAGCTGGATCTGACCTCGGCGGAATGGAGCCTGTGGCAGGCGTTCCGCAACGGCAGCACGTGCGATCTGCGCACCGACGACCCGGCGCGCAACGATCCGCACGCCCGCCACGAGTGGGGCCCCGAGCGCACGGTACGCGCCCGGATCATCGCGCTCCTGCTGCTGAACGGCCCGCCGGCCCAGCCCGGCCGGGTCTCCGCGCTGAAGCTCACCGGCGCGTACATCACCGACTCCCTGGACGTCGCGGGCGGCACTATCGAGCCATTTGTGGAGCTGCGCGACTGCCGCTTCGAGAGCGAGATCGTCCTCCCCGAGAGCCGCTTCACGACGCTGCGGATGGTCAACTGCGCCATCCCCCGGCTGGAGGCCGCCCGCCTGCACACCGAGGGTGACCTGCATCTGCCGCGCTGCATCGTCCAGCGCGGCATCCGGCTCACCGACGCGCACATCGGCACGGACCTCATGCTCAACCAGGTCGTGGTGCACAAGGACCGGCGTGGCCGGTCCCTCACCGCCGACGGCCTGACCGTGGCCCAGGACCTGCAGGCCGAGATGATGGAGTCGTACGGCGAGCTGACGCTGCGCGGCGCCACCATCGGCGTGTCGCTGAGCCTGCGCGGCAGCCGGCTGAGCAATCCCTACGGCCGCCGGGCGCTGAACGCCCCGCAGCTCACCGTGGAGCGCACGCTGTACCTCACCGCCGCCGGCCTCTCCGGCTCGGTCTCCAGCTCCGCCACGCCCCCTTACGGCATCACCACGACCCCGGCGCGCGGCACCCGTATGCAGCGCTTCGAGTGCGAGGGCGGCATGCGGCTGGACGACGGCCGCTTCGGGGACGCCGTCGACCTGGACCAGGCGCGCTTCATCCTGGAGTCCGACCAGGAACTGTCCATGCGCCGCATCCAGACCCCTGAGCTGCGCTTCCTGGGCGAGCGCCCGCAGCGCGGCCGGGTCATCCTCTCCGGCGCCCGGGTCGTGAACCTCGTCGACAAATCGACCAGCTGGCCCGGCCTGGGCGGCCTGTGGATGGCCGGTTTCGCCTACGAGACCCTGATCCCGCGCGGCCACTTCCCGCTCTCCCTGCGCCTGCAGTGGGTGGCGGCCGCCACGCCCGAGTACGCGCCCGAGCCGTACGAGATGCTCGCCACGGCGCTGCGCCGCAGCGGTGAGGACTCCGACGCGCGCGAGGTGCTCCTCGCCAAGCAGCGCAGACGCCGCGAAACGCTGCCGCTCGCCGCGAAGTCCTGGGGCTTCCTCCAGGACTGGACGGTGGCCTACGGATACCGCCCGGGCCGCGCCGCCGTCTGGATGGCCGTCCTGTGGGCGGTGGGCACGGTGTTCTTCTCGCAGAACCCGCCCCACGCCCTCAAGCCCGGCGAGACCCCCCTCTGGAACCCCTACCTGTACTCCCTCGACCTGCTGCTGCCGGTCATCGACCTGAACCAGGACAGTTACTGGCGCCCGGAAGGCGGCTCCCAGTGGGCCGCCGCGATCATGATCATGGCGGGCTGGGTGCTGGCCACCACGGTCGCCGCCGGTGCCTCGCGGCTGCTCCGTCGCCAGTAGACCGCTGGGGCCGGGAAACACTCCTGTGACGCCCGGCCCCTCCCGGGGCGCCGCCGACCATTTAGGCTTACGGGCTGTGACCTCCGTGCGCCTACCGCTCTTCCCGCTGAACACGGTGCTGTTCCCGGGCCTCGTGCTTCCGCTGAACGTCTTCGAAGCGCGGTACCGAGCGCTGATGCGGGACCTCCTCGACCTCCCGGAGGACGAGCGCCGCTTCGGAGTCGTCGCCATCCGGGACGGCCGCGAGGTCGCCGCCACCGCTCCCGGTATGCCCGACAGCACCGCCCTGCCCGACAAGGGCGCGGCGGCCGGCTTCGGTGCCGACCCGATCCGCGCCTTCCACCCCGTCGGCTGCGTCGCGGACGCGGCGACCATCCAGGAGAAGGGCACCGCCCCGGGCCCGGCCCCCGAAGGCAGCGACGAGAACACCGCCTACGAGGTGCTGACCACCGGCACCACCCGCTTCCGGCTGCTCTCCGTCGACGCCTCCGGGCCCTACCTCACCGGCGAGATCGAGCCGCTGGAGGAGGAGGAAGGGGACGGCGCGGGCGCCCTCGCCGCCGGCGTGGAGCGCGCGTTCCGCACGTACCAGAAGAAGCTGGCCTGGGCGAACGAGCGCACGGTGACCAGCTCCCAGGAGCTCCCGGACGACCCCGCCGTGCTGTCCTACCTCGTGGCCGCCGCGACCGTCCTGGACGTGCCGCGCAAGCAGCAGCTCCTGGAGGCCGAGGACACCGCGTCCCGTCTCGCGCAGGAGCTGAAAATGCTGCGCCAGGAGACCGCGGTGATCGGTAAGCTCCCGTCGCTGCCGGCCGTGGACCTCACCCGGCAGCCGACCAGCCCGAACTGACACGAGGCCGAGACGTTGGCGAAGAAGTCCAAGAACGGCAAGCAGGGCGGCACTCCCGCCACGGTCGCCCTGACCGAGGCGGGCGTCCCCTTCACCACGCACGCCTACGCGCACGACCCGGCCACCGCCTCGTACGGCGAGGAGGCCGCCCAGGCCCTCGGTGTCTCCCCCGACCAGGTCTTCAAGACGCTGCTGGCGGACGTCGACTCCGTCCTGACCGTGGCCGTCGTCCCCGTCTCCGGCTCACTGGACCTCAAGGCCCTCGCGGCGGCGGTCGGCGGCAAGCGCGCCACAATGGCCGACCCCGCGCTCGCCGAGCGCACCACGGGCTACGTACGCGGCGGCATCTCTCCCCTGGGCCAGCGCAAGAAGCTCCGCACGGTGCTGGACTCCTCGGCCGAGGCGCTGGCGACGGTCTGCGTCTCGGCGGGCCGCCGCGGCCTGGAGGTCGAACTCGCCCCCGAGGACCTGGCGAGGCTCACCGACGCGGTCTTCGCGCCGATCGGCCGGGCCTGAGCGGCCGAGTACGGCCGACGAGCACCCTTTACGCCGTCCGTCACCGGGACTAGTACCGCTGGGGAGCCCACTCACGGAGGAGGCCCCCGTGTCGAAGAAGACCCGCAAACGGAAGTGGCGCATCAAGAAGGGCCGCGCGAACCACGGCCGCCGCCCGGCGTAGCACCACAGCCCGGCCCACGACCGCGCGCCGCGGCCCCGGGACGTCAGTCCCTCGGCGGCTGCGGCGCGTGCCAGTCCGGCTCGAACGGCTCGGGGTCGCGGGGCCCGAACATCCCCGTCAGCAGCAGCTGTCCCAGCGCCGCCCCGATCGGCCAGGCCAGCAGCGCGCCCTTGGCCTGCAGCCGCAGCGGCGCGTCGAAGGCCACGCCCTTGCCGACCGCCTTGGCGTGCGCCACCACGTCCTGCTCCGGCCCCAGCAGCATCCCCAGCCGCCAGGCGAGCACCGAACCGAGCAGCCCGCCGACCACCAGCGCCACCACCAGCGGCACACCGCCGCGCCGCCGGCACAGGAAGACGACCGCCGCGCTCAGCACGCCCAGCGCCAGCCCGAGGAGCATGAACGTGCCGTCGGCGCCGATCGACTCCTCGCCCTCGGCGTTCTTCAGGTAGACGGCCCTGCCGTCCGAGATCAGCGGCACATGCGGCGCCAGCCAGGCCCACAGCACGCCGAGCAGCGCCCCGCACACGGTCGTGACCAGCACGATCAGCAGGGCTTCCCGCAGCTCGGTGCGGAGTCCGGGGCCGTCGTCCCCGTCCAGGGGGCGGGCACCGGGCCCGCCGTACTCCTGTGGGGGCGTCGGCACGGGGTCCTCCTCGGTCGCGGGCCAGGCCCATGGGGCGCGGGTGTCCCCCGGCTGCTGGTTCGACGGACGGTCGGGCGGTGTCAGCGGTGCACTCACCCCGCCATCGTGCCAGGTCCCGGCCGCGCCACCGGCGGCAGGACGGTCCCGCGGCCCGGTCGGCCCGGCCGGCTCGCCCGGCCCGCTCCCCCGGGTCACCGCACGGCCGCCCGGCGGTACGCCCACGTCGCCACGGCCAGCGAGAGCACCCCGACCGCGGCGCACACGCCCAGGTCGGCGCAGATCAGCAGCCAGTCGGGGTGCGGCGCGAAGCTGTGCGCCAGCGCCTCCACGCCGTACGTGGAGGGCAGCAGGTCGCGCGCGTAGTCGATGACGGCGGGCAGCCGGTCGGCCGGCAGCACGCCCAGCAGCAGCGCCGCCGACATGCCCAGCTGGCCCAGGAGCGTGGCCAGTTCCTGGCGGGGCGCGAGCAGCCCGAGCGCGGCGCCCAGGCCCGAGAGCGCCGCGCCGGAGAGCGGGATGACGGCGGCGAGTACCCAGAGGTTCGTCAGCGGCAGCTGGAAGAGGACGCTGCCGGCCACCGCGGTGACCACCGCGCCGGGCACGGTGAAGGAGGCGTACGCGCCCGCCGCGCCCAGCACCACGGCCGCCGGCGGCACCGGAAGCGTGGCGTAGTGGTCCAGGCCGCCGCCGGCCCGCAGCTGACCGAAGTACTGCGCGAGCAGGTTCAGCGCCACGAACGCCACGACCAGCACGCTGGACCCGGACACCACGGCCCGCGCCTCGTCGGGCCCGTCCGCGACGCCGCGCATCAGGACCATGATGCCGACGGACTGGAAGGTGGCGACGAACAGCAGCGGGATGCGGGCGACCCGGGCCCGGGAGAGCTGCGCGCGGTAGACGGCGGCCAGCGCCGGGCGCAGCCGCGCGCGCGGCGCCAGCTCGGCCGGTGCCGGGACACCGCCGGTCCCGGCACCGGCTCGCTCGCCGGTCACCGCCTCCGCAGAAGCCGCAGAAACCACACTCACGCCGCGCCGCTCCTCTTCCGTTCCGGCCGGGCCGCTCTCACGCCTTCACCAAGCCTTCCTCAGTCCGCCCGCCGAGTGCGAGGTAGACATCCTCCAGGCTGGGCGTGGCGAGCGTGAAATCGTCCAGGGCGGCGAAGGCGGGCCCGCCGGTGACCGCGGCCACCGCGGCCCGGGCCTCGTCCGGTGCCAGCCGCAGCGTCCAGCGCCGCCCGTTCGCGCGCGCGTGCTCGCCGAGCCGGGCGACCTCGGGCACGTCCAGCGGGGGGCGGTCGCGCCAGACCAGTTCCACGCGTACTTCCTCGCCGACCATTTCCTTCAGGCCGCCGGGCGTGTCGCAGGCGATGACCCGGCCGCGGTCGATCACCGCGACCCGGTCCAGTACGGTCTCCGCCTCCAGGACGTTGTGGGTGACGAGCAGGACGGTGGCGCCGCGCTCGGCGCGCCGCCGGTCCACGGCCGACCACACCGCGCGCCGCGCGACGGGGTCCATGCCGGTCGTCGGCTCGTCCAGGACCAGCAGCGGGCGCTCGCCCACGAGTACGGCGGCGAAGCAGGCCAGCCGCCGCTGGCCCCCGGACAGCTTCTTCAGCGGGCTGCCGGCGATCTTGCCGAGCCCCAGTTCGTCGAGGACGGCGTCCCGCTCGCCGCGCGCCGTGCGGGTGTCCAGGCCGCGCAGCCGGCCGGTGGTCTCCACGGCCAGCGCGACGGTCAGCTCGTCCAGCGCGGTGGACTCCTGGCCGAGGTAGGCCAGCAGCCGGGCGGCCCGCTCGGGGTGGCGCACGATGTCGTGGCCGAGCACGGTGACGCTGCCGGAGTCCGGCCGCAGCAGCCCGGTGAGCTGCCGTACCAGAGTGGACTTGCCCGCGCCGTTGGGGCCCAGCAGCCCGAAGATCTCGCCGCCCCGGATGTCCAGGGCGATCCCGTCGCTGGCCCGTACGGCGGGCACGTCGGCAGCGCCGCGGCGCCCGCGCACCGCGGGATAGGTCTTGACCAGATCCCGCACGGCCACGGCGGTCCCGCCGCCCGCGGCCTGATTTGTGCCCGTTTTTGTGCCCGTCCTCACGAGGAACGAGGGTACGCGCCCGTCGTCGGCCCGCCGCCCGCGGGGCGTCCGCCGGCCGGCGCGGTC
>NZ_JBEPFC010000100.1:0-22311 GCF_040301705.1 Streptomyces sp. NPDC000151
CGGGCGCGGCAGCGCGGCGTACCCGTTCCGCGCCCGGTCGAACGCCGCCGCGGCCTCCTCGTAACGGTCCGGTCCGCACGCCACCACGCCCCGGCACACCGCCAGCGCGGCGGCGGCCAGCGGCGCGTCGATCCCGGCCGCTTCCGTGCCGAACTCCTCGGTCAGTGCCGCCGCTTCGCCGCCGCGTCCGCTCCGTACCAGGGCGATCACCGCCATCGGGACCAGGTCGCCGCCCCACGCCCAGATGCCTTTGCGGCGGACCCGGGCCACCGCCCGGTCCGCTTCAGCACAGGCCGTCGCGGTCTCCCCGCGCGCGAGGTGTACGCGGACCATCGCCCCCGAGGCGGCGGCCAGGATCGGCGCCGGGGCGTTGGCGGGGTCGTCCAGGGCCGCGGCGCCCAGCTCCGCCGCGGCCTCCTCCCACTCGCCGCGGGCGACGGCGAGCCAGCCCAGTACGAGATGCGCGTCGGCGGAGATGCCGGAGACGCCCTGCACCACGTCCAGCACCTGCCGCGCGCGCCCGTCCAGCCCGCGCCACCGGCCGCCGTGCCACTCCAGCCGCAGCGCGGTGCCGTCGATGATGCCCTGCAGGAACGGTGCGCCGCACTCCGCCGCGAGCCGCGTGCCGGTCCGGCGGAAGTGCTCGGCGCGGTCGTGGTGGCCGAGCCAGGCGGCCGCCTCCGCGATGTTGCCGCACAGCCGCGCCACCTGGAGCCGCTCGGCCGCCTTCCGGCCCGCGCGCACCATCTCCTCGACGTCCGCCCACACCCCCGGCTCGCCCTTACTGGCCCGCAGCGCGAGGTGGTTGCCGCGTACGGCCATCCGCAGCGCCGGGTCCTGCTGCCCGGCGACCAGCTCCTCGGCCCGCGTGATCCACTCCAGGTGTACGGCGTACGGATGCTCGCCCCAGCTGGGCATCGCCAGCGCGGCCATGCCCCGGGCCGCCAGCGCGGGCCGCTCGCGCAGCTCCGCCACCGCCGTTTCCGTGTCCGCCCGGCCCTGTTCGTAGTTCCCGGCCTGGTTGTGCTGCAGCAGCCCGAGGTTGAGCCGGATCTCCCCGCGTACGGCGTCGGGCAGGCCGCGGTCCCGCACGATGCGCTCCAGCAGCCGGGCTGCCCGGCGGAAGGACAGCCCGATGACGGCGACCCGGCTCAGCTCGGTGGCGAGCCGCCCGCGCGCGGCGGCCCCCACCCGCTGATCGGACAACAGCCCTTCCAGAATCTCCACGGCGACCGCGGTGTCCCCCAACTCCCGGGCCGCCTCGGCGGCTGCCTCGCCGTACCGCAACCAGGCAGCCAGCTCACCGGCCTGCCGCGCGTGGTACGCCAACTGCACGAGCGGAGGCGACTCGACCCGAGCGAGCGCGCCCACGGCCCTCCCGTGCAACCGCCGCCGATCCACCCCGGCCAGCCCGCCGTACACAGCCTGCTGAGCCAACGTGTGCCGAAACCCGTACTGGCCGCCACCACAGTCGTACAGCACACCGGCTTGCAGCGCTTCCCGGATGCCGTCGGCGGTGTGGTCGGGGGTGGGGCTTGTGGTCGTGTCACGGATGCCGTCGCTGGTCTGGTTGGGGGCGCGGTTCACGGTCGTGTTACGGGTGCCGTCGCTGGTCTCGCCGGGGGCGCGGCCGGCCGACGTCTCACGGATACTGGCCGCTCCCGTCTCGCCGGTCTCGCCGGGGGCGCGGCCCGCCGTTGGCTCCCGGATGCCGCTCCCCGTCTCGCCGGGGGTGCGGCCGGCCGACGTCTCACGGATACCGGCCGCTCCCGTCTCGCCGGGGGCGCGGCCCGCCGTCGCCGCGATCAGCTCCTCCCCGGCCGGAACGCGCAGGACCGCGGCCGCATGCACCACAGCCGTCGCGTGCGGGGACAGCCCGCTCATCCGCTCTGCCATGGCGTCCCGCAGCAGCGCCGGTACCTCCAGCGCGTCCAGCGTCTCGCGCGCTGTATCGCGCGCCGTATCGGGCGCTGCACCGGGCGCCGTATCGCGCTCCGGACGCCCGCCCCGCTCGTGCCCCGCCCCCGCCCCCGCCCGGCCTTCGTGACCGTCCAGCTGCCGCACGACCTCCTCCAGTACCAACGGAATACCGGCGGTACATTCATGCAGCTCGGCCGCGAACGCCGCCGACACCGCACCCCCCGGCCTGATCGCGGCGGCCAGACTCCGCACGCCCTCCACGTCCAGCGGCCGCAACGTCAGCTGCACGGCCGTCGTACCGGGCGGCTGCCGGTACGCCCGCCCCAACGGCAGCGCACCACCCGGCAGATCCTCCCGCCGACAACTGAGGACCGTGGTCATCCCGTCCGGCGGATCATCCACCAGAAACCGCACCAGATCCCGCGTCCCGTCATCGGCCCAGTGCAGGTCCTCCACCACCACGACCACCGGCCCGAGCGCCGCCAGCAACGCCCGCACGGCCCGGAACAGCCGATGCCGCGCAGCCCGGTGGTCCGGCAACGGCTCCGGCGCGGGCGGCAGATACCCCACCAACTCCGGCAGATACGGCCGCAACGCCCCACACACCGGACTCAGCCGCCCACCGCCCTGCCCAAGCTGACCGATCTTCCCGTCCAGCCGCCGCAACAGGTCAAAAACAGGCCCATAAGGAAACGGTTCACGCAACGGATGACAGGTCCCGAGCAGCACCCGCCGCCCCCGCACCGAGGGATCACTGAGCGCTTCCCGGATCAACCGGGTCTTCCCGATCCCCGCCTCGCCCTCCACAAGCACGACGGACGGCGGCCGCCCCATCGCCTCCACCAGGGCCCGCAGCTCACCCCTGCGCCCAACAAAAACCGGCGCCCCCGACCGGAGAAAGGCGGACCGTGCCATCAGCAACTCCGACCCGAACACGAGACCCAGACCCTGCGAAGACCTCCCGTTACCCCGGGTCACCGCAGTTGCTGGCGAAACTACTCACCCACCCCTCCGGTGACAAGAGATCGCCCCACTGCGCGTACCACGCACCCCAACCGCCACTCGAAGCAGAACACCCCTGGTTACGTACCTGGGCAAGCGGATACGCATGCCCCCATGCAGACATTCCTGCCCTACCCGGACTTCGCGGCCTCCGCCGCGGTCCTCGACGCCCGCCGGCTCGGCAAGCAGCGCGTGGAGACCCTCCAGATCCTGCGCGGCCTCACCGTCCCCGGCTACGGCTGGCGCCACCACCCGGCGGTCCGCATGTGGACCGGCTACGAGGAGGCCCTTGTCCGCTACGGCCTGGAAATCTGCCGCGTATGGACCGACTCCGGCCGCCAGGACACCTGCGCCCTCACCCTCACCCAGGACTTCGCCGCCGCCTTCCCGGACACCCCACCCCGCGACTACGCGGCCCTGGCCGCCGCCGACGACCTCCCCAACTGGCTCGGCGACCCCGCCTTCCACCTGAGCCACCGGTCATCCCTCCTCGCGAAGGACCCCGACCACTACCGCCGCCACTTCCCCAACGACCCCGCAGGCCTGCCATACGTATGGCCAACATCGGACCGCCTTCCTTCCCCCTCCACAAACACCTGACCCCGCCCAAGCCGGCTGCGCCCCGGCGATGTCTTCGCGAATACCGGGCCGAACATCGGCCACTACTCCGCGGATGAGGCTATGCAGCGCAATCGGCAGCCATCCCATTGCTCTATGCGAGGCGGTAAGCCTCCCTCTTCAGGCGACGAGAAGATGAGTCGCTTGCCAAGCGAGCCCGCAATGAAGAACAACGCAAGCGGACCACCCGCCGGCCCCCTTGGCGCCGTGTCTCGCTACCTGCCCCCATCCCGCCACTGCCAGCAGCGCTGCGAGGCTCCACAGAATCCAAGAAACCACCTGCCAAGCCGCGGACAGATTGGCGAGAATCCCGATCACAGGCACGGGGGAGGAGCGCGAGCAAGGGAACGACCCACGTCGCGTCGCTGGCTTCGTCAGTGGAATTACCGACCTTGTCCGTCATCAAGTAGCTCTCCAATTGGGCGGGGCGCGGGACGGCAGACTGCCGCCGCGCGCCGACGATCATCTGTGCAAGCGCGTATGGCTCAGTGGTTGAAGTGCCACCAGATGTCGTAGAGGGGCAGGCCGGGAGTTACCGACTTGATGAGGTACTTGACGTACCAGGGACGACTGTCGACCCACTTCTTGAAGTCGTTTTACTTGCCTCCGACAGCCTTGGAGAAGCCACCGATCTTCTTCAAGGCCCCCAGGTCTTGCCCCAGTTGGGACCTTCAGAGCCTTCAGAGCCTTGGGGCTGTGGGCGGCGCCGTCGTGGCTGTCGGCGACCTTCTGCATCTCCGCGAGCTCTTCAGGCGTGAAGACGGACAGGAATGCCCGTACCTCGGGTTCGTCGCTCTCAAGGAAGACCTTGAATGAGCTCGGCAACTGAGCTTCCTGTGCAGCCACAGGCCGCACCTGCGGCGAAGTGGCAGCTGTGGCCGCCCAACGCTCACCAAGTGCGGGCCAGGCGGAGCCCTTCGAGCCTCGACCGCCGTCGTGTCCCAGCTGCTGACTCGGCCAACGAAAATGGCCGCGTCGGCGAGTCAGTAGCCGAGGTTGCCCGGCGGGTCGGTAATTCCCCCGAGGTGATCCATCGTGTCTACGAGGAGCGCATCTGTGGTGCCAGTCCGTCGGCAGCGTCTTCGCGGCTCACGCCACAGCCGGTGAAGAGCAGGCCGGCCGTGGCGCGAGTGTCCGATGGGGGTTGGCATTCTGGTGCAGGTCTATAGCAGCCCGCACCTAGCAATGACGAAGGGCCGGACCCAGTGAGACTGGGTCCGGCCCTTCGTTTGTGGCACTTGGGCTGGTCAGCGGGTTGGTCACGCTGGTCCAGGCGAAGTGCCCCCGGCAGGATTCGAACCTGCGCACACGGCTCCGGAGGCCGTTGCTCTATCCCCTGAGCTACGGGGGCGTGTCGGGCGCTGTGCGCTTGCGACGGGTAGAACACTACCAGCTCGGAGGGGGTGGTCATGAACGGGTTTCGGGAAGAGGCGGGAAGAGGTGGGGAGGGTGTGGTGGGGGGCTCGTAGCGCATTGGGGCGGGGTGGCCCGGGTGATCGGCGAAAGGTCCCTCGCACGGGGCGGAAGTGGGGAAAACCCGGACGCAGCAGGTGGCACGCGCTTAGTCTCAATATGTGCCTGGCTTGTCCGGCCGGGTCCTTGTTGTCGACGACAACAAGGTCATCCGGCAGTTGATCAGGGTCAATCTCGAGCTGGAGGGCTTCGAGGTCGTGACCGCGGCTGATGGTGCCGAGTGCCTCGACATCGTGCACGAGGTGTGCCCCGACGTCGTGACGCTGGACGTCATGATGCCGCGGCTCAATGGACTGCATACGGCCGAGAGGCTGCGTGCTGATCCGCGGACCAGGGAGCTCCCCATCGCCATCATCAGCGCGTGTACGCCGCTGGAGGTGGACAACGGGGAAGCGGTCGGGGTGGACGCGTTCCTCGCCAAGCCGTTCGAGCCGGTCGAGCTCATACGGACCGTGCGCCAGTTGTTGGGCGGGATCCGCGGCTCCGGGCCCGGAGGCGGACCGGCGGACGGGGCGGCCGATGCCGATCCGGATTCCGAGCCCGCCGTCCGGCCTACGGGGTGACACGGCCGGTACGGCGGGCAGTGCGAGTGGATGAGACGCGCGTGTGAGGCGTGGGCAAGGGGTGGGTGAGGGCGGGAGTCAGTACGGGGAGTGTCCGAGGTGCGAAACCCGTTCGCATACCCACCCCGGTTCTCCCATACGCTTGTCCTGTGACTCCCGCTGAGCTCTCCCGCACCGTCCTGCGCTCCGTGCGCGGGGCTGTCGAGGCGCGGGAGCTTCCGCTGGGCGAGTCCGACGTGCCGGTGACGGTCGACGTACGGGTGCCGCCGCGGCCGGGCTGCGGGGATTACGCCACGAATGTCGCGCTGCGGCTGGCCGGTGCCGCAGGGCTGCCGGCGCGTGAGGTGGCCGGGGTCGTACGGAAGCGGCTGGCTGCCGCGCCGGGTATCGCCGGGGTCGAGATCGCCGGGCCTGGATTTTTGAACATCACGTTGGGGGGCGGGGCGCCGGCCGCGGTTGTACGGGAAGTGTTGGAGGCCGGGGCCGCGTACGGACGCACCAGCGGACGCACCCCCCGACGCACAGCCGGATGCACCGCCGGACGCACAGCCGGTCCCGGGAATGTGCGTGGGAGCGGACGCACCGCTGATCTCGGGAGCAACCCTGCGGACGGACGCACCGCTGGCCCTGCGGACGGCCCCGCGGACGGACCTGGGGGCGGACCCACCGTCGGCCCCGCGGACGGGCCTGGGGGCGGACCCACCGTCGCCCCCGCGGACGGCCCCGCGGCGGACCCCCGTACCCCCATCGACCCCCGTACCCCCATCGACCTCCGCCCCGCCCCCGGCCCCCGTGCCGTCGTGGTCGCCGAGGCGTTGCGGGCGATCATGGAGGCGGTGGGGGAGGGGACCGCGCCCGAGGGGGAGGACGTGCGGCCCGTTCCCGTGAAGGACGCGGGGGGCCGGTATGCGACCGAGGAGGAGCTGGTCGCGCGGCTCGGGGTGGATGAGATGCGGTGGGTGTTGTTGTACCCCGCCGCGCACGATCATGTGCGGGTGCCGGAGCGGCCGGTGCAGCGGGAGGACAATCCGCGGTTCCTGGTGCAGTACGCGTACGCTCGTACGTGCGCAGTGTCGCGCAACGCCCGTGACCTGGGGGTCGACGGCCCGGCGGAGCTCGTCCGCGACGACCCGTCCCGTACAAGTCGGCCCCAAGACGTCCCCCACACCCCCCTCCACGCCGCACTTGCCGCCTACCCCGCGGTGCTCGAAGCCGCAGCTCGGTTGCGGGCGCCGGATCGGCTGGCGCGGCATTTGGAAGTGACCGCCGAGGCGTTCCTGCGTTTCCTTGCCATCTGTCCGCCGCTGCCCGCCGGAGAGCAGAAACCCATGGCCGTTCACCGCGCCCGGCTGGCCGTCGCCCAGGCCGCCGGTACGGTGCTCGCGAACGGCCTGACCCTGCTGGGCATCTCCGCACCTGAACATCTGTGAACTTCCGAGGGGATCTCCCACCGCCATGAGCCGTTCCGCGCACCCCGCAGGGCCCCGTCACGCCGACGTACTGCCCGAAGGCCACTACTCCGCACCGCCCGCCGACCTGAACGGCCTCGACCCCCGGGTCTGGTCCCGGACCGTGCGCCGGAACGCCGACGGTGTGGTCACCGTCGGCGGCATCTCCGTCGCCGAGCTCAAGGAAGAGTTCGGCACTCCTGCCTACTTCCTCGACGAGGACGACTTCCGGGCGCGGTGCCGGGCGTGGAAGGACGCCTTCGGGGAGGAGGCCGATGTCTTCTACGCCGGCAAGGCGTTCCTGTCGCGGGCGATCGTGCGGTGGCTGCATGAAGAGGGGCTGAACCTCGATGTCTGCTCCGGGGGAGAGCTGGCCACCGCGCTGGCGGCCGGGATGCCGGCCGAGCGGATCGCGCTGCATGGGAACAACAAGAGTGATCAGGAGATCCGGCGGGCCGTGGAGGCCGGGGTCGGGCGGATTGTGCTTGATTCCTTTCAGGAGATCGCTCGGGTTGCTCATATCGCTGACCAGCTCGGCAAGCGGCAGCCGGTGCAGATTCGGGTGACGGTGGGCGTGGAAGCCCATACGCACGAGTTCATCGCCACCGCGCACGAGGACCAGAAGTTCGGGATCGCGCTGGCCGACGGGCAGGCCGCCGAGGCGGTGCGCCGGGCGCTGAAGCTCGACGGGCTGGAGCTCATCGGCATCCACTCGCACATCGGGTCGCAGATCTTCGACATGGCCGGGTTCGAGGTGTCCGCGCGGCGCGTGGTGCAGCTGCTGGCCGACGTGCGCGAGGAGCACGGTGTCGAGCTGCCGGAGATCGACCTGGGGGGCGGGCTCGGCATCGCGTACACCCCGGACGACGACCCCCGTGAGCCGCACGAGATCGCCAAGGCGCTGGGGGAGATCGTGCGGCACGAGTGCCAGGCCGCCGGGCTCGCCGTACCGCGGCTGTCCGTCGAGCCGGGCCGCGCCATCGTGGGCCCGACCGCGTTCACGCTGTACGAGGTCGGCACGGTCAAGGAGCTGGAGGGCCTGCGGACCTACGTGAGCGTCGACGGCGGGATGTCGGACAATATCCGTACGGCGCTGTACGACGCGGAGTACAGCGTGGCGCTGGTCTCGCGGACTTCGGACGCCGCGCCGATGCTCTCGCGGGTGGTCGGCAAGCACTGCGAGAGCGGCGACATCGTCGTGCGGGACGCGTTCCTGCCGTCGGACGTCGCGCCGGGTGACCTGCTGGCGGTGCCCGCGACCGGTGCGTACTGCCGGTCGATGGCCAGCAACTACAACCACGCGCTGCGGCCGCCGGTCGTGGCGGTGCGCCAGGGCGAGGCCCGGGTGATCGTCCGGCGCGAGACGGAGGAAGATCTCCTGCGGCTCGATGTCGGATAAGTGAAATAGATGTCTCGGCATCTGGACGAGGGATAGGAATTCCCGTCCGGTGCATGAGACTGGTCCATTGCGAACACGGAAATGGCCGACGTGGCCATATCGAGGAAGAGCAGAGGTCGAATGATGCGTACGCGTCCGCTGAAGGTGGCGCTCCTGGGCTGTGGTGTGGTCGGCTCAGAGGTGACGCGCATCATGACGACGCACGCGGACGACCTCGCCGCGCGCATCGGCGCGCCCGTGGAGCTCGCGGGCATCGCGGTGCGCCGTCCCGACCGGGTGCGCGAGGGCGTGCCGGCCGAGCTGATCACCACCGACGCGACCGCGCTGGTCAAGCGCGGCGACATTGATGTCGTCATCGAGGTCATCGGTGGGATCGAGCCCGCGCGGAAGCTGATCACGACCGCGTTCGAGCAGGGCGCGAGCGTCGTCTCCGCGAACAAGGCGCTGGTCGCCGCCGATGGTGCCGCGCTGCACGCCGCCGCCGAGGCGCACGGCGCCGACCTGTACTACGAGGCCGCGGTGGCGGGCGCGATCCCGCTGGTCAGGCCGCTCCGCGAGTCGATGGCCGGGGACAAGGTCAACCGGGTGCTCGGCATCGTGAACGGGACGACCAACTTCATCCTCGACAAGATGGACACCAGCGGGGCGGGCTACAGCGAGGCGCTGGACGAGGCCACCGCGCTCGGGTACGCCGAGGCCGACCCGACCGCCGACGTCGAGGGCTTCGACGCCGCGGCCAAGGCCGCGATCCTGGCGGGCATCGCCTTCCACACCCGGGTGACCATCGACGATGTGCACCGGGAGGGGATCACCGAGGTCACCGCCGCGGACATCGCCTCCGCCAAGCGCATGGGCTGCACGGTCAAGCTGCTCGCGATCTGCGAGCGCGCCGCGGACGGCGAGTCGGTCACCGCGCGGGTCCACCCGGCGATGATTCCGCTGACCCACCCGCTGGCCTCCGTCCGCGAGGCGTACAACGCCGTCTTCGTGGAGTCGGACGCGGCCGGGCAGCTGATGTTCTACGGTCCGGGCGCGGGCGGCTCGCCGACCGCCTCGGCCGTACTGGGCGACCTGGTCGCCGTGTGCCGCAACAAGCTCAGCGAGGCCACCGGGCCCGGCGAGTCCGCGTACACGCAGCTGCCGGTCAGCCCCATGGGCGAGGTCGTCACCCGCTACCACATCAGCCTCGACGTGGCCGACAAACCCGGCGTCCTGGCCCAGGTCGCCATGGTCTTCGCCGAGCACGGCGTATCGATCGATACGGTCCGTCAACAGGGCAAGGACGGCGAGGCGTCCCTCGTCGTCGTCACCCACCGCGCGGCCGACGCCGCGCTGTCCTCGACTGTCGAGGCGCTGCGCAAGCTGGACACCGTCCGGGGCGTCGCCAGCATCATGCGGGTCGAAGGGGAGTAAAGGAACCCATGTCTGCCAATACGAGCGCCGGTACCACTCATCAGTGGCGCGGCATCATCGAGGAGTACCGCGACCGCCTGCCGGTCAAGGACACGACCGAGGTCGTCACCCTGCGCGAGGGCGGTACGCCTCTCGTGCCGGCGCAGGTGCTCTCCGAGCGCACCGGCTGCGAGGTGCACCTCAAGGTCGAGGGTGCCAACCCCACCGGTTCGTTCAAGGACCGCGGCATGACGATGGCCATCACCCGGGCCAAGGAGGAGGGTGCCAAGGCCGTCATCTGCGCGTCGACGGGCAACACTTCGGCCTCCGCCGCGGCTTATGCCGTGCGTGCCCAGATGGTCTCCGCCGTCCTGGTTCCGCAGGGCAAGATCGCGCTGGGCAAGATGGGCCAGGCCCTGGTGCACGGGGCGAAGATTCTCCAGGTCGACGGGAATTTCGACGACTGTCTGACGCTCGCGCGCAGCCTTTCGGAGAAGTACCCGGTCGCACTTGTGAACTCCGTGAACCCGGTGCGCATCGAGGGTCAGAAGACCGCGGCGTTCGAGATCGTGGACATGCTGGGCGACGCGCCCGACATCCACGTGCTGCCGGTCGGCAACGCGGGCAACATCACCGCGTACTGGAAGGGCTACAAGGAGTACGCGGCGGACAGCATCGCCTCGCGCACCCCGCGCATGTGGGGCTTCCAGGCGTCCGGCAGCGCGCCGATCGTGCGCGGCGAGGTGGTCAAGGACCCGAGCACGATCGCCACCGCGATCCGGATCGGCAACCCGGCCTCCTGGTCCTTCGCGGAGGCCGCGCGGGACGAGTCGGGCGGCGCCATCGACGAGGTGACCGACCGTCAGATCCTGGCCGCCTACCGGCTGCTGGCCTCGCAGGAGGGCGTCTTCGTGGAGCCGGCCTCGGCCGCTTCGGTGGCCGGTCTGCTCAAGGCCGCCGAAGAGGGCAAGGTCGACCCGGGTCAGAAGATCGTCTGCACGGTGACCGGCAACGGCCTGAAGGACCCGGACTGGGCGGTGGCCGGCGCGCCGCAGCCGGTGACGGTCCCGGTCGATGCGGACGCCGCAGCCGAGCGTCTCGGCCTGGCGTAGGCCGGGCGTCCGGGCCCGCCGGGTCCAGGACAAAAATTCGGCCGGAAAGAACCGGTCGGAACGGGTCTCGCGGGACCGGCGCGGCTGTCGCACCGGTCCCGTTCCGCCCCACAGGGCAAACCCTGCAAAGGCTGCAAAGTGAGTGATGTGGCATGAGAGGGCGCGCGACACGCATCGTGCGCCTCCCGTGCGCCCTATGTCGCCACTGAACCTTCCTTCGATAGGCTGGCAGCCAACTCCCCTCCCCGCGGCATAGTGCAGTGGTGTGCAGGGCAGGTCAGAACGGACCCCATGAGCCGATCAGGTGCCTCGGTACCGCGGCACTCAGGGGCAGTACCGCAGTTTCACATCAAGGAGAGTCATCGAGCGATGGCCGGTCCAGCGTTCCGCGCCGCCGCCGTCCGGGTGCGCACCCCCGCCACCAGCGCCAATCTCGGTCCCGGCTTCGACGCCCTCGGCCTGTCCCTGGGTCTGTACGACGACGTCGTAGTACGCGTCGCCGACTCCGGACTGCACATCGACATCGCGGGTGAGGGTGCCGAGACCCTGCCGCGCGACGAGAGCCACCTGCTCGTACGGTCCCTGCGTACCGCGTTCGACCTGCTGGGCGGGCAGCCGCGCGGTCTCGAGGTCGTGTGCGCCAACCGCATCCCGCACGGCCGGGGCCTGGGCTCCTCCTCCGCGGCCATCTGCGCCGGCATCGTCGCCGCCCGGGCGGTGACCATAGGCGGCGAGCAGAAGCTCGACGACGCCGCGCTGCTGGAACTGGCCACCGAGATCGAGGGCCACCCCGACAATGTCGCCGCCTGTCTGCTGGGCGGATTCACGCTGTCCTGGATGGACGCCGGTGCGGCGCGTGCCATCAGGATGGAGCCCGCCCGTTCCGTCGTTCCGGTGGTTTTCGTGCCCGGCAAGCCGGTGCTCACCGAGACCGCGCGCGGCCTGCTGCCGCGCACCGTGCCGCACGGGGACGCGGCGGCGAACGCCGGTCGCGCAGCGCTGCTCGTCGAGGCCCTGACCAGGCGCCCCGAGCTGCTGCTGGCGGCGACCGAGGACCGACTTCACCAGGAGTACCGCGCGCCGGCCATGCCGGAGAGCATCGCCCTGGTGAACCGACTGCGCGCGGACGGTGTCCCCGCGGTTGTCTCCGGCGCGGGCCCGACGGTGCTCGCGCTGGTCGAGGAGGGAGCGGCCGACAAGGTCGCGCGCCTGGCGGGCGAGGGATGGGCGGCCAACCGGCTGTCCCTCGACGCGGCGGGGACGAGCGTCCTGCCGCTCGCGGGGTGACCGACGGATTGCCGGTCTGAGAGAGGGGGAATGTTTGTTGGATCCGGTAGTGTTAACCTCAAGTGAGTACCCGACGCCGCAATGGCGTGGTGCTTCGTGTCCCCAGTCGGGACCACTTTTCTTCCGGGAGCCTCCCAATCTGCTTGGAGTAAAGACCTAAAGCAGCAGCGAGCACGCTCCGGAAAATCGGCGTGATGTGCATGAAGCGTGACCTGCATGAATGCGCAGCATCTTTCGCGTCGGAATCATGAACTGATCTCTCCGCCGAATTCGGCGGGACCACCGCCCCGGCCCGGTCCGTGAACGTCGAGGGACCGCGGTCGGACAGCACAACCGGTCGCCGAGCCAGACAGGCCGACGCCCGCTCCAGGGAAGGACCCTTCGTGAGCGACACCACCGATCTGATGGGCGTACGCACCGATGGCAGTGCCGCAGCGCCCGCCACGGACGCTCCCGCCGCGCCTGCCACCGGGGCCGCCACTGGTGCCTCGCGGCGACGCCGTTCCGGCACCGGCCTCGAGGGCATGGTCCTGGCCGAGCTGCAGCAGGTAGCCTCCGGCCTCGGCATCAAGGGCACTGCGCGGATGCGCAAGAGCCAGCTCATCGAGGTCATCAAGGAGAAGCAGGGCGCCGGCGGTGCCGGTGCGGCCAAGGCCGCCGAGGCGCCTGCGGACGCGCCCGCAGAGGCGAAGCCCAAGCGCCGAGCCACCTCCAAGGCCCGTACCGGCGACGCGGCGGCCGAGAAGACCGCCGAGAAGCCCGCCAAGGCCGAGAAGGCGGAGAAGGCCGCGGACACCGCCGGCCAGCAGCAGATCGAGATCCCCGGCCAGGGCGCCGGCGACGAGCAGCCGGCCGGCGAGCGCCGCCGGCGCCGCGCCACCGCCGCGGCGGGGAGCCCCGAGTCCGCCGCAGGCGAGGCCAAGGCCGAGCAGAAGACCGAGGTCAAGGACGGCCAGAAGGCCGACTCCGGCCAGGACGGCGAGGGCCGCAAGGACCGCGGGGACCGTCAGGACCGCGGCGACCGCCAGGAGCGCGGTGACCGCCAGGACCGTGGTGACCGCCAGGACCGCGGCGACCGTCAGGACCGCGGCCAGAAGGGCGACCGCCGCGGCGGCCGCGACCGCCGCAAGAACGACGGCAACGACGCCGGCGGCCAGCAGGGCGGCGGTCAGCAGGGCGGTGGCCAGCAGGGTGGCGGAAACCGCCAGCAGGGCGGCCGTCAGGACGAGTTCGACGACGAGAGCGGCGGCCGTCGCGGGCGCCGGGGCCGTTACCGGGACCGCCGTGGCCGCCGTGGCCGCGACGACTTCGGTGCCGAGCCGCAGGTCGCCGAGGACGACGTCCTGATCCCCGTCGCGGGCATCCTGGACATCCTCGACAACTACGCCTTCATCCGGACCTCCGGCTACCTGCCCGGTCCGAACGATGTGTACGTCTCCCTCGCCCAGGTCCGCAAGAACGGCCTGCGCAAGGGCGACCACGTCACCGGCGCGGTCCGCCAGCCCCGCGAGGGCGAGCGCCGCGAGAAGTTCAACGCGCTGGTGCGTCTGGACTCGGTCAACTCCGTCGCCCCCGAACAGGGCCGCGGCCGCCCGGAGTTCGGCAAGCTGACGCCGCTGTACCCGCAGGACCGGCTCCGCCTGGAGGGCGAGGCCGGCCAGCTGACCACGCGGATCATCGACCTCGTGTCGCCGATCGGCAAGGGCCAGCGCGGTCTGATCGTGGCCCCGCCGAAGACCGGTAAGACCATGATCATGCAGGCGGTCGCCAACGCGATCACCCGCAACAACCCCGAGTGCCACCTGATGGTCGTCCTGGTCGACGAGCGTCCGGAAGAGGTCACCGACATGCAGCGGTCGGTCAAGGGCGAGGTCATCTCCTCGACCTTCGACCGCCCGGCCGAGGACCACACCACCGTCGCCGAGCTCGCCATCGAGCGCGCCAAGCGGCTGGTGGAGCTGGGCCACGACGTCGTCGTCCTGCTGGACTCCATCACCCGCCTGGGCCGCGCGTACAACCTCGCGGCGCCCGCCTCCGGCCGCATCCTGTCCGGTGGTGTCGACTCGACCGCGCTGTACCCGCCGAAGCGCTTCTTCGGTGCCGCGCGCAACATCGAGGACGGCGGCTCGCTGACCATCCTGGCCACCGCGCTGGTCGAGACCGGCTCGCGGATGGACGAGGTGATCTTCGAGGAGTTCAAGGGCACCGGCAACATGGAGCTCAAGCTCGACCGGAAGCTCGCGGACAAGCGCATCTTCCCCGCGGTGGACGTGGACGCGTCCGGTACGCGTAAGGAAGAGATCCTCATGTCCAGCGACGAGCTGGCGGTCGTGTGGAAGCTGCGCCGGGTGCTGCACGCCCTGGACCAGCAGCAGGCCATCGAGCTGCTGCTGGACAAGATGAAGCAGACGAAGTCCAACGCGGAGTTCCTGCTGCAGATCCAGAAGACGACGCCGACCCCGGGCAACGGCAACGACTGACGCCGCCCGGCGGCCGCGCGCCGTCAGCGAGAGCCCTCCCCGTCACTCCGGTGACGGGGAGGGCTTCGTCGTACCGCGGGTTCGTCGTGCCGCGGCTGCGTCGTACCACGACCGGGCGGCCGCGCCGTGAAAATGGTGTGACGCATTCCGCGCTCCGAAGGCCCCCTCTTGAGACCTTCCGCACAGACCTAAAGTCCGGTTACGTCCCGTTGCGCGACCGCCGCGCCGGGCGAAAGCCCTGGTGAGCGAGGTGCGAACGGCCGTACGGCGGGTCCGGCACGCCCGGCCGGCGCAGCCCGGCCCGCCCCGCCGTCTGTGCAACCCTTCCCGGATGCCTCCCGTCTGAAGGGGTGCGAGACCACCACCGGTGAGAGGACGTGACAGCCGGGGACGGCGAGGCCGGCCGAGCAAGAGGACTGAGGAGCAGATGGCGGACAGCAGCAGGGCCGGGCGGACGGCCGCGAGCCGTTCCGGCGGCATACGCGCCACCGGCCGCCGGCGCAAGGGACCCACGAGGCGCCGCAGGGCGCTGACGATCACACTGTGCGCACTGGTGAGCTGTGTGCTGCTGGGCGGCGCGGGGCTCGGATTCGTCTACTACCAGCTCAACGGCAACCTCAAGGGCGTCGACATCGACGCGGCGCTGGGTGCGGACCGCCCGGACAACGTCGACAACGGCTCGATGGACATCCTGGTGCTCGGCTCGGACTCCCGGGCCGGGGACAACGCCAAGTACGGCTCGGACGGCGGCGGCGCCCGCTCCGACACCGCGATGGTCGTGCACGTCTACAAGGGCCACAAGAAGGCCAGCGTGGTGAGCATCCCGCGGGACACCCTGATCTCGCGGCCCTCGTGCACCAAGGACGGGCAGCAGACCCCGGCGGCGCAGCACGTCATGTTCAACACCGCGTACGAGGTCGGCGGCCCGGCCTGTGCCGTCAAGACGGTGGAGTCCATGAGCGGCATCCGTATGGACCATTTCGTCGAGGTCGACTTCAGCGGCTTCAAGAAGCTGATCACCGCCCTCGGCGGCGTCGACATCACCACGACGAAGCCCATCCACGACCCGGACAGCCACCTCGACCTGGACCCCGGTACGCACAAGCTGGACGGCGAGCAGGCCCTCGGTCTGGTCCGCACCCGGCACGGCGTGCCCGGCGGCGACGGCAGTGACCTGGGCCGCATCCAGCTGCAGCAGACCTTCATCAAGGCGCTGATGGACCAGTTCAAGCAGCTCGGCGTGCTGTCCAACCCGGCCAAGCTCTACGACATCGGGGACACCGCCACCAAGGCGATCACCACCGACACCCGGCTGAACTCGGTGAACTCGCTGGTCGGCCTGGCCAAGAGCGTCGGCGGCATCGGCTCGGACCACATCAACATGGCCACGCTGCCGGTGACCTACGACCCGCAGAACCCGAACCGGGTGCTGCCGCTGGAGGCCGCGAACAAGCAGGTCTGGAAGGCGCTGCGGGCGGACAAGGCCATCCCGAAGTCGGCACTGAAGGACTCGGCCGGCGACAAGGGCGGCACGAGCAACTACGTACGGTGAACGAGGCGGCCCCGTTGCCCGGCCCGCACACGGGCCGGGAATAACGGGAGGCGCCCCCCGGTTTGGGGAGATGCGGCCAGTACTGGCAAACTGGACCGTCGGCCCCGGTTCACGTGACGCAACCCGCGAGCACGACCCGGTGCCCTCCCGAAACACTAGGAGAATCCCTTGAAGCGCGACATCCACCCGGAGTACGTCGAGACCCAGGTCAGCTGCACCTGTGGCGCCTCGTTCACCACCCGTAGCACCGTTGCAGGCGGCGCCATCCGCGCCGACGTCTGCTCCGAGTGCCACCCGTTCTACACGGGCAAGCAGAAGATCCTCGACACCGGTGGCCGCGTGGCCCGCTTCGAGGCCCGCTTCGGCAAGGCTGCTGGGTCCGCCAAGAAGTAGCGACCCACAAGGCGCCGGTTCTCGGTCGCCCCGCGCAGGGGCGACCGGACCGGCGTTTTGCCGTCCTTGGCCCGCCGGCCCGCCGGCCGCGGGCACCCCCGGTAAATCCCAGCCAGCAGAGGAACACCACGATGTTCGAGGCGGTCGAGGAACTGATCGGCGAACACGCCGACCTCGAGAAGCGGCTCGCCGACCCCGCGGTCCACGCCGACCAGCGCGAGGCGATGCGGCTCAACAAGCGTTACGCCGAACTGACCCCGATCATCGCCACGTACCGCGCCTGGAAGCAGACCGGCGAGGACATCGAGACGGCCCGGGAACTGGTCGCCGACGACCCCGATTTCGCCGACGAGGTGAAGGAGGGCGAGGTCCGCCGCGAGCAGCTCACGGACAAGCTCCGGCTGCTGCTCGTACCGCGTGACCCCAGCGACGACAAGGACGTCATCCTCGAGGTCAAGGCCGGCGAGGGCGGCGAGGAGTCCGCGCTGTTCGCCGGCGACCTGCTGCGGATGTACCTGCGCTACGCCGAGCGGGTCGGCTGGAAGACCGAGATCCTGGAGGCCAACGAGTCCGACCTCGGCGGCTACAAGGACGTCCAGGTCGCCGTGAAGGTCAAGGGCCGCACCGAGCCCGGCCAGGGCGTGTGGGCCCGCATGAAGTACGAGGGCGGCGTGCACCGCGTGCAGCGCGTGCCCGCGACCGAGTCGCAGGGCCGCATCCACACCTCCGCCGCCGGCGTGCTCGTCACGCCCGAGGCCGAGGAGGTCGAGGTCGAGATCGGCCCGAACGACCTGCGGATCGACGTCTACCGCTCCTCGGGCCCCGGCGGCCAGTCGGTCAACACCACCGACTCCGCCGTGCGCATCACCCACCTGCCCACCGGCATCGTCGTCTCCTGCCAGAACGAGAAGAGCCAGCTCCAGAACAAGGAGCAGGCCATGCGCATCCTGCGGTCCCGGCTGCTGGCCGCCGCCCAGGAGGAGGCCGAGCGCGAGGCGTCGGACGCCCGGCGCAGCCAGGTCCGTACGGTCGACCGCTCCGAGCGGATCCGGACGTACAACTTTCCGGAAAACCGGATCTCCGACCACCGGGTGGGCTTCAAGGCGTACAACTTGGACCAGGTGCTCGACGGCGAGCTCGACCCGGTCATCCAGGCGTGCGTGGACGCCGACTCGGCGGCCAAGCTCGCCGCTGCCCAGTAAGCCCCGCGGCGGGCCCACGCCCGCTCCGACACACCGCACGACCGAAGTACGTACCGGCTGGAGGACCAGTGCAGCAGTCTCCCGGGGGACACGGCACCCCTCAGCGGCCCGGCCGCGGGCCGAACGCCCGGTCCGTGCTGCTCGCCGAGGTGGCCCAGGCGACCCAGCGGCTGGCCGACGCGGGCGTGCCCTCGCCGCGCTTCGACGCCGAGGAGCTCGCGGCCCACGTGCACGGCGTGAAGCGGTCCCAGCTGCATACGGTGGGTGACGCGGACTTCGACGCCCGGTACTGGGAGGCGATCGCCCGCCGCGAGGCCCGCGAGCCGCTCCAGCACATCACCGGACGCGCGTTCTTCCGGTACCTCGAACTGCACGTCGGCCCCGGGGTGTTCGTGCCCCGCCCGGAGACCGAGTCCGTGGTGGGCTGGGCGATAGACGCGGTGCGCGCGATGGACGTCGTCGAGCCGCTCATCGTCGACCTGTGCACGGGTTCCGGCGCCATCGCGCTCGCGCTCGCGCAGGAGGTGCCCCGGTCCCGGGTGCACGCCGTGGAGCTGTCCGAGGACGCCCTGGTGTGGACACGCAAGAACGTCGAGGGGTCCCGCGTCGTTCTTCACCAGGGAGACGCGCTGACCGCGCTGCCCGAGCTGGACGGCCAGGTCGACCTGGTCGTCTCGAACCCGCCGTACATCCCGCTGACCGAGTGGGAGCACGTCGCACCGGAGGCCCGCGACCACGACCCCGAGCTCGCGCTCTTCTCCGGCGAGGACGGCCTGGACACGATCCGGGGCATCGAACGCACGGCACACCGCCTGCTGCGGCCCGGCGGTGTCGTCGTGATCGAGCACGCCGACACCCAGGGCGGCCAGGTGCCGTGGATCTTCACGGAGGAGCGGGGCTGGGCGGACGCGGCCGACCACCCCGACCTGAACAACCGGCCGCGCTTCGCGACCGCCCGCAGGGCGACGCCGTGACCGGACCCGCAGTTCCCGACCGGGCACCGGCCGCCGCCGGGCGCCGCCGCTCCACCCCTACCACCGTTCCGCACCAGGAGGCCCGCTAATGGCACGGCGATACGACTGCAGCGACGCGACCGACCGCGCGACCGGCCTGCGCGAGGCCGCCTCGGCGGTCCGGCGCGGGGAGCTGGTCGTGCTGCCGACCGACACCGTCTACGGGATCGGCGCCGACGCCTTCAACTCGGAGGCCGTCGGCGACCTGCTGGAGGCCAAGGGCCGCGGCCGCAACATGCCCTCGCCGGTCCTGGTCGGCTCGCCGAACACCCTGCACGGCCTGGTCACGGACTTCTCCGAGCAGGCGTGGGAGCTGGTGGACGCCTTCTGGCCGGGCGCGCTGACCCTGGTCGCGCGGCACCAGCCCTCGCTCACCTGGGACCTCGGCGAGACCCGCGGCACGGTGGCCGTGCGGATGCCGCTGCACCCCGTGGCCATCGAGCTGCTGACCGAGTTCGGCCCGATGGCCGTCTCCAGCGCCAACCTCACCGGACACCCCTCGCCGCAGGACTGCGACGCGGCCCAGGACATGCTGGGCGACTCCGTCTCGGTGTACCTCGACGGCGGGCCCACCCCCGCCGCCGTGCCGTCCTCCATCGTCGACGTCACGGGCAAGGTCCCGCGGCTGCTGCGGGCCGGCGCCCTCGACGCCGACGAGCTCCGCAAGGTCGTACCCGAGCTCGAGGTGGCCAATTGATGGCCCCGCAGGGGCGTGGCATAGCGGGAACGCAGGACGACTACACCTTCCGCATCCTCCACGTCAGCACCGGCAACGTCTGCCGCTCGCCGATCACCGAGCGGCTGCACCGCCATGGCCTGCAACGCAGACTCGGTACCGAGCTGACCAGCGGGATCGTGGTGGAGAGCGCCGGCACCTGGGGCCACGAGGGCGCCCCGATGGAGACCCACGCCGCCACCGTCCTGGCCGACTACGGCGCCGACGCGGCCGGCTTCCTCGGCCGCGAGCTGCTGGACGAGCACGTGATCCGCGCCGACCTGGTCCTGACCGCCACCCGCGACCACCGCGCCCAGGTCATCTCCATGGGCCACTCCGCGGGCCTGCGCACCTTCACCCTCAAGGAGTTCAACCGGCTGGTGAAGGCCATAGACCCGGCCACCCTGCCCGGGCCGGATCCGGCGCTGCCGGACGGCGGCCTGGTGACCCGTGCCCGCGCCCTGGTCGGCGCGGCCGCCGCGCTGCGCGGCTGGCTGCTCGCGCCGAACGCCGAGGCCGACGAGGTGCACGACCCCTACGGCGCGCCCATCACGTTCTTCCGCTCCATCGGCGACGAGATCAACCAGGCCCTCGATCCGGTCGTCACGGCCCTCACCGGGGTCCCCGCCCGCGCCTGAGCCGCCTCACGGCCCGTGTGGCCGCCCCGTGGCCGTAAGAGGCCCCCGACACCCGCCCGGCCGCTCCGTCCCGCCGTACACCGCGCCCGGACGCCGTTCCGCGCCTACATTGGACGTACGTCCCCCGTACGAGGCCCGGAGCGAGCGATGCCAGCGACTCCCGCGTCCACCCGCAGCGCCACCCCGCACTCCCGTCCGGCCCGGCAGCAGAGCGACGGGCCGCCGTCCGCGAGCTCGCCGGGCTCCTGGAGCGGACCCGGCTTCGAGCAGCTGCGCGCCCAGGACCCGCAGATCGCCGACGCGCTGCTCGGCGAGAGCGCCCGGCAGGCGGCGGGCCTCCAGCTGATCGCGGCGGAGAACTTCACGTCCCCGGCCGTCCTGGCGGCGCTCGGCTCCCCGCTCGCCAACAAGTACGCCGAGGGGTATCCCGGCGCCCGCCACCACGGCGGCTGCGAGATGGTGGACTTCGCCGAGCGGACGGCCATCGAGCGCGCCAAGGCCCTCTTCGGCGCCGAACACGCCAATGTCCAGTCCCACAGCGGCTCTTCGGCCGTACTGGCCGCCTACGCGGCCCTGCTGCGCCCCGGGGACAGCGTGCTGGCCATGTCGCTGCCGCACGGCGGTCACCTCACGCACGGCTCGTCGGCGAACTTCTCCGGGCGGTGGTTCGACTTCGCCGGGTACGGCGTGGACCCGGACACCGGCCTGCTGGACTACGACCGCATCCGGGAGCTGGCGATCCGGCGCCGCCCCAAGGCCATCGTCTGCGGCTCGATCTCGTATCCGCGCCACATCGACTACGCGGCCTTCCGGGAGATCGCCGACGAGGTGGGCGCGTACCTCATCGCGGACGCCGCGCACCCGATCGGGCTGGTGGCCGGGGGAGCGGCGCCGAACCCGGTCCCGTACGCGGACGTGGTGTGCGCGACCACCCACAAGGTCCTGCGCGGCCCGCGCGGCGGCATGATCCTGTGCGGCGCCGACCTGGCCGAGCGGATCGACCGTGCGGTGTTCCCGTTCACCCAGGGCGGCGCGCAGATGCACACGGTGGCGGCGAAGGCGGTGGCGTTCGGGGAGGCCGCGACGCCCGCGTTCACGGCGTACGCGCACCGGGTCACGGCCAATGCCAGGGCGCTCGCCGAGGCGCTGGAGGGCGAGGGCCTGACGGTCACGACCGGGGGCACCGACACCCACCTGATCACCGCCGACACCACGCCGGTGGGCCTGGACGCGCGGACGGCGCGCGGCCGGCTGGCCGCGGCCGGGATCGTCCTGGACACCTGTGCGCTGCCCTGCCCGGCGGACGCCTCGGTACGCAGGACCGGCATCCGGCTGGGCACCGCGGCCGTTTCCACGCAGGGAATGGGGGAAGCCGAGATGGCACGTGTCGGGGCGCTGATCGGAGCGGCCCTGCGGGAGGACGGCGCGGTCCGTGCGGCGACCACGGAACTGGTCCGGAACTTCCCGCCATATCCCCCGCACGCCTGAATGCGGGAACCACTTCCGCGCGAGGAACGTCCTTACCTACATTCACGGCTGGGGGTCGGACACGCATATGGTGTGTGGCTGTGATGGCCAGCGATACCAATGGGGCAGCCCGTGCGTGAATACCTGCTGACGCTGTGCGTCACGGCCGCGGTCACTTACCTGCTGACCGGGCCGGTACGGAAATTCGCGATCGCGGCCGGCGCGATGCCGGAGATCCGCGCCCGCGACGTGCACCGCGAACCGACGCCGCGGCTCGGCGGCATCGCGATGTTCGGGGGCCTGTGCGCGGGTCTGCTGGTCGCGGCCCACCTGACGAACATCAAGAGCGTCTTCGAGTTCTCCAACGAGCCGCGCGCGCTGCTCTCCGGCGCCGCGCTGATCTGGATCCTCGGCGTCCTGGACGACAAGTGGGGCGTGGACGCGCTCATCAAGCTCGGCGGCCAGATGATCGCCGCGGGCGTGATGGTCCTGCAGGGCCTGACGATTCTGTGGATCCCGGTGCCCGGCATCGGCACGGTCTTGCTGACCCCCATGCAGGGCACGCTGCTCACCGTGGCGCTGGTCGTCATCACCATCAACGCGGTGAACTTCGTCGACGGCCTGGACGGGCTCGCCT
>NZ_JBEPFC010000100.1:22410-26649 GCF_040301705.1 Streptomyces sp. NPDC000151
TGCTGACCCCCATGCAGGGCACGCTGCTCACCGTGGCGCTGGTCGTCATCACCATCAACGCGGTGAACTTCGTCGACGGCCTGGACGGGCTCGCCTCCGGGATGGTGTGCATCGCGGCCGCCGCGTTCTTCATGTACGCGTACCGCATCTGGTACGGCTACGGCCTGGAGGCGGCGGCGCCCGCCTCGCTCTTCGCCGCGGTCCTGATGGGCATGTGCCTGGGCTTCCTGCCGCACAACATGCACCCGGCGCGGATCTTCATGGGCGACTCGGGCTCGATGCTGATCGGGCTGGTGCTGGCGGCGGGCGCGATCTCGGTCACCGGTCAGGTGGACCCGGACGCGATGCAGCTGTTCGCCGGTTCGGAGCGGGCCGCCGTGCACACGATGGTGCCGGTCTACATCCCGCTGCTGCTGCCGCTGACGATCATCGCGGTGCCCTTCGCCGACCTGGTACTGGCGATCGTGCGGCGGACCTGGAACGGCCAGTCGCCGTTCACGGCCGACCGCGGCCACCTGCACCACCGGCTGCTGGAGGTCGGCCACTCGCACAGCCGGGCCGTGCTGATCATGTACTTCTGGTCGGGGCTGATCGCGTTCGGCGCGGTGGCGTACTCGGTGAACAACGCGAGCGTCTGGATCGTCCTGGGCATCGTCGCGCTGAGCGCGGTGGGCCTCGGTCTCCTGCTGCTGCCGCGGTTCCGGCCGCGGGCGCCGCGCTGGGCGCAGTGGATGGTGCCGCCGCGCTACCGGCGGCAGGCGGGCACGGCCGCGGCGTGGAGCGCGGCTCCGGAAGCCGGGCCGTCCGGTGCGGCGGCCGGGCCGGATGGGGAGCAGCGGGAGCCGGTGCCGGCGGGGATCCACGGGGCCACCGCGATCGGTGACCGGTCCCGGTTCACCGACTGGCGCGGGGCCGACAACCGGCGCTGAAGCGCGGGTTCCGGAAACTCGTCAGCATCGCCCCAGCTTTTTTCGAGATTATGTTCGCCACACTGAAAATCCGACCATTCCGGCCGCATAGCACACAAAACGACGGCCGTCAGCGCACCAACGCGCGGGGTACTGCTCACGTGTGACAGGTAGCACACGAAGTAGGTAAAGACCTCATCAAATAGTTTGTGATACCGTTCACGAGACCCGGTGATAGAGCCGTAAGTCCCGAGTCGGACGGGCCACACGGCTCGTCATCTCGCCGTCGTGCCGGGTCTACGCTCGTCCGCGAGCACACCTGCCCCCACCCCGCCGGAGCGCCGCCATGCAGTCACATGACGCTCGCCTGTTTCTTCGTTGCCTCGTCCCCACGCTCGTCGTCGGCGCCCTCGCCGTCGTCGTCAGTGCGCTGGTGGCCGGCGGAAAGGGCGCGACCGGTGCCGCGGTCGGTGTGGTGCTGGTGCTCTTCGTGATGGGTGTCAGCCTCGTCGTCCTGCAGCAGACCGCGAAGAAATACCCTTCGCTGTTCCAGATGATGGGGCTGCTGCTGTACGCGGTACAGATCCTGATCGTCGCGGTCTTCCTGATGGCGTTCAAGGACACGGCCCTTTTCGACACCAAGACCTTCGCGTTCTCGCTGCTCGCCGCCACCCTCGTGTGGATCGGCGCACAGGCCCGCGGGTACATGAAGGCGAAGATTCTCTACGTCGACCCCGACGCCGCCGAAGCGAAGCGCGCGGAAACGGCGGGGTCCACGACGTGAGACGTAGGGCCGGGATAAACGCAGCCGCGAGAGCCTGCTATCGTCCGGTGCCATCTGCGGCACAGTTGGCGCAGGCGGCGCGGCTCCCGAGTCCCCCGGGGCAGGAGGACGACCAACTCCTGCGGCCCCCGCCTGTGATACGAACCGGCCCAGTGCCGATGTGCCGCCCCCAAATCCGTAAGACCAGTCCAGTGCCGTTCCGCGGATCAACGCCGCGCCGACACAACGAGGTTGCCGTACCTATGCGCCACGCTGAAGGAGCTCGCGGTGAGTGCTGACATGAATACGCTCGCCTTTAATACCGAGTGTCACCTCTTCATTCCAGGGTGTGGCTTCGAGGCTCCCGGCCTGCACTCGTTCGTCTTCGACCCGCTCTTCTCGATCGGCAGCTTCAACTTCAACAAGCCGATGCTGCTGGCTCTGCTGAGCACGGTCGTCGTCGTGTGGTTCTTCTGGGCCGCATTCGGCCGGGCGAAGGTCGTGCCGGGCAAGCTCCAGATGATCGGCGAAGCGGGTTACGACTTCGTGCGCCGCGGGCTCGTTTACGACGCGCTCGGCAAGAAGGAGGGCGAGAAGTACGTCCCCTTCATGGTCGCGCTGTTCTTCTTCGTGTGGATCATGAACCTGTGGTCGATCATTCCGGTCGCCCAGTTCCCGGTGACGTCGGTCATCGCCTTCCCCGCGGGCCTGGCCATCGTGGTCTGGCTGCTGTGGGTGAGCCTCACCTTCAAGAAGCACGGGTTCGTCGGCGGCTGGAAGAACATCACCGGCTTCGACAAGTCGCTCGGCTGGGTTCTGCCGCTGATCGTCGTGCTGGAGTTCGTCTCGAACCTGATCATCCGGCCGTTCACGCACGCGGTCCGACTGTTCGCGAACATGTTCGCGGGCCACATGCTGATCGTGATGTTCACGATCGCCAGCTGGTACCTGCTGAACGGTGTCGGCGTCGTCTACGCCGGTGCCTCGTTCGTCATGACCATTCTGATGACCGCCTTCGAGCTGTTCATCCAGGCCGTCCAGGCGTACGTGTTCGTGCTGCTGGCCTGCAACTACGTCCAGGGCGCGCTCGCCGAGCACCACTGAGCACCCCGCCTCCCCGATAACCACCAGACGTCCGGTGGCCAACCCCCACCGGTCCGTGCAAGAGAAGGAAGTAACGGCATGTCCGCTGCTCTCGACATGGTCAACCTCGCCGCCACCGACACCGTGTCCGGCAACGTCGCCGCCATCGGCTACGGCCTCGCCGCGATCGGCCCCGGCGTCGGCGTCGGCATCATCTTCGGTAACGGCACCCAGGCCCTGGCCCGCCAGCCCGAGGCCGCCGGCCTGATCCGCACCAACCAGATCATGGGTTTCGCCTTCTGTGAGGCGCTCGCCCTCATCGGCATCGTCATGGGCTTCGTTTACAAGTAAACCGAGCGCATCGACGAACCCTTTAGACGGAAGGCATTGATGTGAACGCCCTGATCCTGGCGAGCGAGGTCGAGGTTCCCGAGAACCCGCTCGTGCCGCCGATCCCAGAGCTCATCATCGGCCTGATCGCCTTCTTCATCGTTTTCGGCTTCCTCGCCAAGAAGCTTCTTCCGAACATCAACAAGGTTCTGGACGAGCGCCGTGCGGCGATCGAAGGCGGCATGGAGAAGGCGGAGGCCGCGCAGGCCGAGGCTCAGCAGGTCCTCGAGGACTACCGGGCCCAGCTCGCCGACGCCCGCCACGAGGCCGCGCGTCTGCGCCAGGAGGCGCAGGAGCAGGGCGCCGCGCTCATCGCCGAGATGCGCGCGGAAGGCCAGCGGCAGCGTGAGGAGATCATCGCCGCCGGTCACGCCCAGATCGAGGCTGACCGGAAGCAGGCCGCGCAGACGCTGCGTCAGGACGTGGGCAAGCTCGCCACCGACCTGGCCGGCAAGCTCGTCGGTGAGTCCCTCGAGGACCACGCCCGGCAGAGCCGCACGATCGACCGCTTCCTCGACGAGCTCGAGACGAAGGCGGCGACCGACACGGCGAAGGCCGAGGCCGGCCGATGAATGGAGCGAGCCGCGAGGCACTGGCCTCCGCACGCGAGCGTCTCGACGCGCTGACGGACAACGCGACCGTCGACGCGGCGAAGCTCGCCGAGGAGCTGGCTGCCGTCACCGCGCTGCTCGACCGCGAGGTGTCGCTGCGTCGGGTCCTCACCGACCCGGCGCAGGCCGGCGAGGCCAAGGCCGAGCTGGCCGGGCGCCTGCTGGGCGGCCAGGTCGGCGGCGAGACCGTCGATCTGGTCTCCGGCATGGTCCGCTCCCGCTGGTCGCAGTCGCGCGACCTGGTGGACGGCATCGAGGAGCTGGCGTACAGCGCCGACCTCGTCGCCGCACAGCGGTCCGGTGCGCTCGACGACGTGGAGGACGAGCTGTTCCGGTTCGGCCGGATCGTCTCCTCCTCGCCCGAGCTGCGCTCCGCACTGGTCGACCGCCGGGCGGACAACGCGGCCAAGGCCGAGCTGATCCGCTCGCTGCTGGGCGGCCGCGCCAACGCGGTCACCGAGCGGCTGGTGGTCCGACTCGTCGC
>NZ_JBEPFC010000101.1:0-26601 GCF_040301705.1 Streptomyces sp. NPDC000151
GCGGCGAGGGCCTGCTCGGCGGCGTCCCGGTCGGCGCCCGCTTCGAGGTCTACCGTGCCGTCGGCCAGCGCCGCGCACAGCGCCCGCAGGCCCTCGCCGAGCAGCTCATCGCCCGGAGCCGCGCCGGTCAGCTCCTCCGGGGTCGGGAAGAGGTGGGTCAGCGTGCCGTCGGGGGTGTCCAGCGGCTTGCCGTACGCACGTACAAGGGCGGCGGCGCGCTCCGGTGGCCCGCCGAGTACGGTCCGTACCGCCGGCTCCGCCGGATCGGCCGCGCCCGGCGAGCGCAGCCCGGGGCGGGCTGCGACCAGCGGCCGGAGCAGCGGGTCGGCCGACAGGCGGGCGGCGACCGCGTACGGATCGGCGTCCAGGTCGAACAGGCGGCGCAGCCGCTGGTTCGCGGTGGGCAGGTCGCGCAGGTCGGTGAGGTGCAGCCGGCAGTCGAGCCAGCCGGAGCGGGCCGGTCCGCCGGGCCCGCCGAGCCGTTCGCCGACCTCGGCGACGGCGGTGCCGTACGTGAGGCGCAGCGTGCGGCGGTACGTACGGTCCCCGGGGACGCCGATGACCTCCTCGACGCCCGGCACGGCCGCCGCCCCGAGGTCGTCGAAGATCTCCCGGGCCGCGTACGGGCCCCGGAAGGCGAGCCGCAGCGGGATGCCGCCGGGGGTGCCGTGCTCCCCGCGCGAGGTACGGCCGCGTGCCGCGGCGCGCAGCTCGCTGGGAGTGCTGCCGTAGATCTCCCGCATCGTCGCGTTGAACTGCCGCACGCTGGCGAAGCCGGCGGCGAAGGCCAGCTCGGTGACCGGCAGGCCGGTGGTCTGGAGCAGGATGCGCGCGGTGTGCGCGCGGCGGGCGCGGGCCAGGGCGACAGGGCCTGCGCCCAGCTCGGCGGTGAGCTGGCGCTGCACCTGGCGGGCGCTGTAGCCGAGCCGCGCGGCGAGGCCCGCGACGCCCTCGCGGTCGACGACGCCGTCGCCGATGAAGCGCATCGCGCGGCCCACCAGGTCGGCGCGGACGTTCCAGTCGGCCGAGCCGGGGACGGCGTCCGGGCGGCAGCGGCGGCAGGCCCGGAACCCGGCGCCCTGGGCGGCGGCAGCGGACGGGAAGAACCGCACGTTGGCCCGCTTCGGGGTGACCGCGGGGCAGCTCGGGCGGCAGTAGATGCCGGTCGTCACCACGGCGAAGAAGAATTCTCCGTCGAAGCGCGCGTCCCGGCTCGCCACCGCCTCGTACCTGCTGCTTTCGTCCCTCACGCAGTCCAGTGTGCGGCATGGGGAGGGCGGCTTCCGGCGGAAATCGGACATGGCGCTCGGGCCGGCCCGCGAGCGGTACGCGCCTCCGGACCGCGCGCAGGCAGGCCGCGGCGTCCGGGCCGCCCGCCGCGGGGCGGGCGGCCCGGACCGGCCGGCTACCCGCGCGGCCCCCGCTTCCGCTCCCCCATGTGCCGCCCGAGCGCCTGCTTCTGCTTCCAGTCCCGGCGCAGCTCGGCGCGGAGCCGGGCGTCGGTCTTGGCGACGATGCGCTGGTTCTCGCGCAGCAGCTTGCGGTAGCTGTCCAGGCGGCGCTGCGGCAGGTCGCCCGCTTCCACGGCCGCCAGCACCGCGCACCCGGGCTCGGCGGTGTGCGCGCAGTCGTGGAAGCGGCAGCGCGCGGCCAGCTCCTCGACATCGGTGAAGGTGCGGGCGAGCCCGTCCTCGGCGTCCCACATGCCGACGCCGCGCAGCCCGGGGGTGTCGATCAGCACTCCCCCGCCGGGCAGCACCAGCAGGTCGCGGGTGGTCGTGGTGTGCCGCCCCTTGCCGTCCCGGTCCCGTACGGCGTGCACGTCCTGGACGTCGGCGCCGATCACCGCGTTGGCCAGGGTGGACTTGCCCGCGCCGGACCGGCCGAGCAGGACGGAGGTGCCGCCGGCCAGCACCGCGGCGAGGACGTCCAGGCCTGCGCCGGTCGCCGCGCTCACCGCCAGTACCGGCACGCCGGGTGCGACGGTCTCGGTGTCGGCGACGAGATGGGCCAGGCCCGCCCCGTCCGGCACCAGGTCCGCCTTGGTCAGCACCACGACGGGGGTGGCGCCGCTCTCCCACGCCAGGGACACGAAGCGTTCCACGCGTCCCAGGTCGAGCTGCTCGGCGAGGGAGACGGCGACGACCGCGTGGTCGACGTTGGCGGCCAGGATCTGGCCTTCGGAGCGCTTGGAGGAGGCGGACCGCACCAGTGCGGTGCGCCGCGGGAGCAGCGCGCGGACGACGGCGTCCGGCCCGCTGCCGGGATCGATCGCGGCCCAGTCGCCGGTGCACGGCACCTTGAGCGGGTCGCCGGTGGCCACGAGCGCGGTGCCCGCGAGGACGGTACGGACGCCGCCGTCGTCGCCGGGCACGACGGCGTCCACCCGGCCGCGGTCGATGCGGACCAGGCGGCCGGGCAGCAGGCCCTGCTCGGCGTACGGGGTGAACTCCCGCGCGTACCCCTCGTCCCAGCCGTAGGCGGCGAGCGGGTGCGCGGTGGTGATGTCGGACGGGATGTCGGACAACGGGATGACCCTTCGAAGCGGGTGGTCCCGGCGGTGGGCGCGCAACTCGGGCGCACCGAAGCGGAGTTGAGGTCAGCCGGGGACCACGGAGGTGGGATGGATGATCTTCTGGATGCGGGCAGCGCCCAGCGCAGTGACAGCCATCGGTCCACACCTCCTCGTTCGTCGGATCGTTCGTCGGCGATCTCGTACGTCCACAGCCTAGAGCGGCCGCACACGCCGCCGCCAACGGTTTTTGGTATCCCGTCACCTACCCCATCACCTCCCGTTACTGAAAATCTGTCGACAATCAGCCGGCGAAATTTAGTTGCTCGAGTGCCTGCTTTCGGTCCGTGTGGCACCTGAGTAAGGTGTGGCGTCAGCCGGAGCCCCGGGGATTTCCGGCCGAATTCGCCATCACCGATTACGGGGGAAGGAACGGCACGCAGCATGGCCGCTGGCCTGTTCGAAGGGCAGTACGTATGGCATCCGGCGGCCGATGACCGGCGGCTGGCGAGTGCCTGCGTGGATGTGCGGGCCGGGCGCTACTTCAGCGCCCGGGAGGTCCTGAAGGAGAGCCGCGACGATTTCGGCGTACGGGCGCACCGTTCCCTGGTACTGGCCTCCGAGGCGGCCGATTCGGATCTGACCGAGCGCTGGCTCGCCGAGGAGCCGGGCACCGAGGCCGCGCTGCTGTGGGCGCGGGTCGCGGCGCTGCGCGCCTCCCGCGCCGCCGACGCGCAGGACCGGCACGCCACCGCACTGGGCCGAATAGCGCTCGCCGCCTGCGACCGGGCGGCCGAACTCGCGCCGCAGGACCCGACGCCGTGGGCCGCCAGGCTCTCGCTGGCCCGCTTCCAGCGCCACCTCGACCCGGCGCCGGAGGGCCTCATCACCGCGCCGCCCGGCCCCTGGTCGCTGTTCTCGCACATCCTGCGGCTGGACCCCTGGCACCGCGAGGCGCACCACCGCTTCCTTGCGTGCTTCTTCGCGCGGCACGGCGGGTCGGCGGGCGCCGCCTGGGACGTCGCCGCGTTCCTCGCGCAGCGCGCCCCGGCCACCTCGGCGCTGCGGCTGCTGCCGCTGGTGGCGGTGGTCGAGGAGTACGACCCGGGCGCGCCGCTCGCCGACCGCACGTGGGAGCAGCCGCAGTGGCGGCAGACCGCGCTGCGGATCTACCAGCACTGGCTGCCGGAGGTGGCCGGCTACCGCTTCACGCCCGTGCTGGACCTGGCGTATCTGGCGCACGCGCTGTGCATGGCGCGCCACGAGTTCGAGGCGCGGGCGGTCTTCACGGCCATGGGCCCGTACGCCTCGCGGATGCCCTGGAGCGCGTTCGGCGACCCGGCCGAGCAGCTGAGCAGGGCCCGGCGCCGGTGCGGGCTCCCCGTCCCGCACGCTCCCGACACGGGATGAGCGCCGTTCCCCCCACATCGCACCGACACCTCACTGACCGTCACCGGAAAGGTTCGTCCGTGTCCGATTCCGCATTTCTCGCCCGGGTGCGCGCCCGCAAGCGGGAGGAGCAGCCCCCCACGCTGGACGATGACGCGACCCTGCACGCCATGGGATATCCCCGGAAACTCACCCGGAGATTCCGCGCATTCGACAATTTCGCCATATCCTTCACGATCATCAACATCATATCCGGGATTTTTTCGTCCTTCGGCTTCGGCATGAATGCCGGCGGGCCCCGGATTCTGGTGTTCGGCTGGATCGCCGTATCCATTCTCGTACTGTTCATCGGCGCCTCGATGGCGGAAATCACCTCCGCCTATCCCACCAGCGGCGCGCTGTATTTCTCCGCGGGCAAGCTCGCCAAACGGCACCGCGGCGCCTGGTCCTGGTACACGGGCTGGCTGAATTTCGTGGGACAGGTCGGCGGAACGGCCGCCACCGGTTATGCGGCGGCCACCTTCATCCAGGCGTTCCTCGCGATGCAGTGGCCGTCCTATCAGGTCTCCGAGCAGCGCACGGTCCTCATCACGGCGGCGATCCTGCTGGTCCAGGCGCTGGCCAACACCTACACCGTGCATCTGGTCGCCATCTTGAACCGCATCTCGGTGTGGTGGCTGCTGGTCGGCATGGTGGTCATCGTCGTGGCCCTGACCGTGCTGCCCGAACACCACCAGTCGGCCTCGTTCGTGACGCATTTCGCCAACAACACCGGCTTCACCAACGGGCTTTACGGCGCACTGCTGGGCCTGCTCGTCACCAGCTGGACGTTCACCGGATTCGACGGCAGTTTCCACATGTCGGAGGAAACGGTGGGCGCGACCGTCAACGCGCCGAAGGGAATCATGCGGGCGATCGGCTACTCCGCCGTCGCCGGCCTGATCCTGATGCTCGCCCTGGTCTACGCGATACGCGATTACGCAGCGGAGGCGAGCGCTGACGCACCGCCCGTACAGATTCTCATCGACGCGCTCGGCACCGGCACCGCCAAGTTCCTGCTGCTGATCGTCATCGGCGCGATGCTCTTCTGCGGACTGGCCAATATGACCAGCAACACCCGGCAGATCTTCGCCTTTTCGCGGGACGGCGCGATGCCCGGCTCGCGCTGGTGGCACTCGGTCTCCGCGCGCACCCGTACGCCCGTCAAGGCGGTCTGGCTCGCCGCCGCCTGCTCGCTGGTGCTGGTGATCCCCGGCTGGTGGTCGCACACCGCCTTCACCGCCATCGTCAGCGTCAACGTCGTCGGGCTCTTCCTCGCGTACGGCGTGCCGATCTTCCTGCGGCTGCGGCTGGACACCTTCGAGCCGGGGCCGTGGAACCTGGGCCGCTGGGGCAAGCCCGTCGCGGCGGTCGCGGTGGTCTGGATCGTGCTGAGCAACGTGCTGTTCATGCTGCCGCAGGCGTCCCCGATCACGCCAGGGTCGTTCAACTACGCGCCGATCGCGCTCGCGGCGGTGCTGATCATCGCCACGGTGTGGTGGTTCGCCACCGCCCGGCACCGCTTCCAGGGCCCGGTCAGCTACGGCCGCCCGGACGAGGTGGCGGCGATGGACCTGATCTGACGACGGCCGACGCCGGTGCGGCGCCGACGGCTTCCGGCCGTCGGCGCCGCACCGCATTCATCGGGGTGCCCGGACGGTGATCCCAAGGATCTGCGCTCCCACCTCCGTGCGTGGCCGGTGGCTGCTGCCCGGCGCGAACACCACGTAGGCGCCCGGCCCGTGGCGCTCCTCGCCCTCGATGACCTCCCCGCTCAGCACGTAGTACCGCTCCTCGGCGGCGTGGTGGTCCACCACGGGCCACTCCGCGCCCGGCGCGAAGTCGATCAGCCAGCCGCGGGCGTACTCGGTCCGCTGCAGCCGGCGCCGCACGATGCCGGGGCCGACTTCCTGTGTCTCCGCGTCGTCGATGTGCAGCACGGTCTTCAGCTCTTGCGCTTCGCTCTGCTCGCTCATGGCTCAAGCCTTGCCGGAAGCGCAGCACCGGAGGAGAGTCAGGAAAGACATCGTCGGGTACTTTTCTGTCATGACCCCGCACCGCGTCGTGGCCCTGCTGCGCGAGCCGCAAGGCGCCTTCGAACTCGCCGGTGCCGCCGAGGTGTTCGGCGCGCCCCGGGACGGCACAGCCCCGCCCTACGACTTCTCCGTCTGCGCCGAGCGCCCGGGGCCGCTGCGCACCACCGCCGGGTACACGATGCTCGTCGAGGCCGGGCTCGGCGCGCTGGAAAACGCCGACACCGTGCTCGTACCGGGCTGGCTGCCGACCGGCGTGCCCGCCTCCCCCGCCGTGCGTGATGCGCTGCGGGCGGCGCACCGCAGGGGCGCGCGGATCGCGAGCATCTGCAGCGGCGCGTTCGCGCTGGCCCAGGCCGGGCTGCTGGACGGCCGCAGCGCGACCACGCACTGGCGGCGCACCGCGCGGCTGGCCGCCGAGTTCCCGGCCGTACGGGTCGAGGCGGACGTGCTGTACGTGGACCACGGGGACGTGGCGACCAGCGCGGGCAGCGGCGCCGGCATCGACCTGTGCCTGCACCTCGTCCGTCAGGACCGCGGCGCCGCGTACGCCGCCGCGATCGCCCGCAGCATGGTGCTGCCGCCGCACCGGGAGGGCAGCCAGCTGCAGTACGCGGCGGAGCCCGCGGCCCCGGCCCGCGCGGACGCGTCGCTGGCACCGGTACTGGAGTGGGCGCTGAGCCGGCTGGACGGCGGGCTGAGCGTGGCCCGGCTGGCCGAGCGGGCCGGGCTGTCGGAGCGGACGCTCGCGCGCCGGTTCGCCGAGCAGCTCGGCGTCAGCCCCGGGCAGTGGCTGCTGGCCCGGCGCATCGACGCGGCGCGGGTGCTGCTGGAGGAGACCGACCTCGCGGTGGAGGCGGTCGCCGCGCGGGTCGGGCTCTCCTCGGCGGTCAATCTGCGGCGCCGGTTCCGCGCGGCGCTGGGCACCACGCCCGGCGCGTACCGGCGGGTGTTCGGCGAGCGGCGGTGAGGCGCCCTCGGCGCCGTGCCCGAGCGGCGGTGAACCGCCCCGGGAGCGCCGCGCGCCGTCACTCCTCCTTCTTCGGCCCCGGTTCCGGCTCCGGCCCCGGCCCCGGCCCCTGCTCCGGCCCGGCAGCCGGTCCGTCAGCGGTACCGCCCCCGACCTCGGTACCGCCCACGCCGTCGCCCACTTCCCCGCCCCCGTCCTCCAGTTCGTTCGCCCGCTCGGCCTCCTCCCGGGCGGCGCGCAGCGGTTCGGCCTCCGCGCGGCGGCGCGCCTCGCGCTCCGCGCGGCCGGCCGCGGTGGCGAGCGAGGGCCAGACCCGGTCCAGCGCCGCGTTGACCGCCGCGCCGACCAGCACCGCGAAGGCCGAGACGCCGATCCACAGCAGGACCGCGACGGGCGCGGCGAGCGAGCCGTAGATCGTCGGGCCCTCGACCGTCGAGGCGAGGTAGACGCGCAGCAGCAGGCTGCCCAGCAGCCACATCGCGAGCGCGACCACCGCGCCGGGGATGTCCTCCTGCCAGGGCGAGCGGACCGGTACGGACACGTGGTACAGCGTGGTCAGGAAGGCGACCGAGACCAGCAGGACGACCGGCCAGTACAGCGCCCTGATGACGTCCTCGCTGGACGGCAGCAGATGGACGACGGTGTCCGGGCCCGCGACCATCAGGGGCAGCGCGATCGCGCCGAGCACGAGGGCGACGAGGTAGAGGAAGAACGCCAGCAGGCGGGTGGCGACGATGCCGCGCTTGCCCTCCAGGCCGTACATGATCGTGATGGTGTCGACGAAGACGTTCAGGGCGCGGGAGCCCGACCACAGGGCGATGGCGAAGCCGAGGGAGATGACGTCGGGGCGGCCGCCGCGGAAGATGTCGTCCAGCAGCGGCCGGGCGATCTCGTCGACGCCCTTGTCGGACAGCACGGTCGCGGACGCGGTGAGGATGTTCTGCCGGATGGTGTCGATCGTGTCGTGGCCGATCCACGGCTCCAGATAGCCCAGCAGCCCGAGGAGACCGAGGAACAGCGGGGGCAGCGAGAGCAGGCAGAAGAAGGCGGCTTCGGCGGCGAGGCCGGTGACGCGGTACTCCACGCAGGAATGCACGGTGTCCTTGAGCAGCAGCCACCCGAGGCGTCGTTTGGATACATGGCGGTACAGGACGCGAGCCCTGTGCAGACGGCCCGTGGGGTGCTCGGCTGGTTCGTTCGCTGGCTGCACCTCGCCACCGTATCCGGCGGGGCGGCAACGGCCCATGACGTGGCGCCGCGTACGGGGACCGGGCCCGGCGGCCGCCGCGCGGAAGCGGTGCCGCGCCGACTCGGCACCGCTTCCGGCGGGGGGTGGCCGGCCGTTGCGCGGGCGGGCCCGGTACGGAGGCCCGGCCCCCGGCGTACGGAAACGGCTCGCGCCCAGCCTTTCCGGTCATATCGGGAGCGGCAACCGTTGCACGACGTTGCAACGGATCTGCCGATTCCGCACTCCGCCGGGCTCCGGCCCCGGCACGATGGGCCGCGGCGATTCACCAAAACAGCACAAGCGGAGCGACGTTGAGCACACGGCACCACGACAGGACCCGGACCCCCGTCCTGGCAGCGGCGCTGGACTCCCGGGAAGCGGCCCGCCGGCTCGCTTCCGTACGGGAGGCCACCCTCGCGGGGGACGAACCGCCCGACGGCCCCCGTAGCGTGATCGGAGAATCCTGGCGGCGCGTCATCGGCACCGGCCTCGACCCGGACCGGGACCGCCGCGCGCGGCCGCTGTCGCTGGCCGAGCTGGAGGAGCGCCGGCACCGCTCACAGCTGCTGCGGCTGCTGCCGGTACTGCACGCCCACCTCCTCCCGGCCGCGGACGCCGCGCAGCAGATCCTGGTGGTCAGCGACGCCGAGGGCCGGGTGCTGTGGCGCGAGGGCGCGGCGCCGGTGCGCCGGATGGCCGACCGGCACGGATTTGAACCGGGCGCGACATGGACGGAGGACGTGGTCGGCACGAACGGCATCGGGACCGCTCTGGTGACCCGCGAGCCCGTCCTCGTGCACTCCGCCGAGCACTATGTCAGTACCCACCACCAGTGGACGTGTGCCGGGGCGCCGTTGCACGACCCGCGCGACGGGCGGCTGCTGGGCGTGGTGGACCTCAGCGGCCCGGCGCACTCCTTCCACCCCACCACGCTCTCGCTGGTCTCGGCGGTCGCCCGGCTCGCCGAGTGCGAGCAGCGCACCGCGCACCTGGCCGCGCTGGACCGGCTGCGGACGAGCGCCGCGCCGCTGCTCGCCCGGCTCGGCGGGCGGGCGCTGGCGGTGGACCGGGACGGCTGGACGGCAGCGGCCACCGGCACGGCGCCGCCCACGCGGATCGCGCTGCCCAGGTCGCCGCAGGCAGGGCCGCTGTGGCTGCCGCGGTACGGCGCCTGCGCGCTGGAGCCGCTGCCGGGCGGCTGGCTGGTACGGATCGGGGAGGACGGGCCGCCGGGCCCCGCGCCGAGCCGGGTGGTGCTGGACCTCAGCGGCCGGGCCGGCTGGACGGTGACGGTGGGCGGCCCGGCCGGCAGCTGGACGCACGAGCTGAGCCCGCGCCACGCCGAGCTGCTCTTCACCCTCGCCGTCCACCCAGAGGGCCGCACGTCGGCGCAGCTGGCCCGCGACCTCTTCGGCGACGCCCGCCGCACGGCGACGGTCCGCGCGGAACTCTCCCGGCTGCGCCGCACCCTCGGCTGCGTCCTCGCGCACCGCCCGTACCGCTTCGCCGACGAGGTCCACCTCGACCTCCGACGCCCGCCCCGCGCCGCCGACCTGCTCCCCCACTCCACGGCCCCCGCGGTGGTCGCGGCCCGGGCGTGAGCCGGTACCGGAGACCCGGGCCGTCGCGCCGCATGATTGGGTGACGGCCATGACCGAGACTGTCACCACCTGGTACCTGGAGCAGACCTCCCCGGCGGACCTCGTGCCCGCCGCCGAGCCGCCCGCGGGGCAGGAGGTACGGATCGTCCTGTCCGGGACGCCGCTGCCCGAGTTCAGCCGGTTCCTGTACACGGCGGTGGGCGGGGACGTGACCTGGACGGACCGGCTGCCGTGGACGTACGCGGAGTGGCGGGAGCACCTCGCGCGGCCGGGCACGGAGACCTGGGTGGCGTACGAGCGGGGGACGCCGGCCGGGTTCATCGAGCTGCAGGCCCGGCCGGACGCGTCGGTGGAGATCGTCTACTTCGGCCTGATCCCGGCGTTCCGCGGCCGGCGGATCGGCGGCCACCTGCTCTCGTACGGCATCGCGCGCGCCTGGGACCTGGCCGATCGCCGGCCGGAGTGCGAGCGGACGAAGCGGGTGTGGGTGCACACCTGCAGCAAGGACGGCGAGTATGCGATGGCCAACTACCAGCGCCGCGGGTTCCGGGTGTACGACACGACCGTGACGGAGGAGCCCGAGGCGGCGGCGCCGGGCCCGTGGCCGGGCGCCTGACCGGGGTCCGGACATAGGCTCCAAGGTCCCCCTTCGCACGGCACCCTGGTCGCCGGCCACCCGAAGCGGAACGTGACCGGCGACACATCGTCTCGCTCTACGAGACATCCTCGTCCATATTTCGGACGACGGTGGACTGGTCCAAGACCGTCGTGACACGCTTCCGTCATGTCTCGAGCTGGAATTGCCTTGGTGAGTCGGCGCCACGTCGACCTTGCGCGCGTGTCCAGCGCCATCTGTCAGGCGCGCTGACGCTGTACCCACAGGGGTCGGCGACCCAAGACCCGTAGCCCCTGACAGCACCCAGCTCCACCGACTTTCCCGCCGTCCCCATCGTCGCGGACGTGCGGCCACCCCTGATCCGGCAAGTCATGCCAAGGCGCGCTGCCACGCGTCGCGATCCGGCACGTCTTCGCAGGTCACAGTGGGTGCACCCCTGCCTGAAACCGCATCCCCTGCAGCCGCCGAGAAGGACGTATCACCATGGCCGCCACTCCGGAACGCCCCGCCACGACCCGCCGCAAGGCCGGACGCCACCGCGGTGAGGGCCAGTGGGCCGTTGGTCACTTCACTCCGCTCAACGGCAACGAGCAGTTCAAGAAGGACGACGACGGTCTCAATGTGCGGACACGCATTGAGACGATCTACTCCAAGCGCGGCTTCGACTCGATCGACCCCAACGACCTGCGCGGACGAATGCGCTGGTGGGGCCTCTACACCCAGCGCAAGCCCGGCATCGACGGCGGCAAGACCGCGGTCCTGGAGCCGGAGGAGCTGGACGACAAGTACTTCATGCTGCGCGTGCGGGTGGACGGCGGCCGGCTGACCGTTCCGCAGCTGCGCGCCATCGGCGAGGTCTCCGAGCAGTACGCCCGCGGCACCGCGGACATCACCGACCGGCAGAACATCCAGCTGCACTGGATCCGCATCGAGGACGTCCCCGCGATCTGGGAGAAGCTGGAGAGCGTCGGGCTGTCCACGACCGAGGCGTGCGGCGACTGCCCGCGCGTGATCATCGGCTCCCCGGTGGCCGGCATCGCCGCCGACGAGATCATCGACGGCACCCCGGCCGTGGACGAGATCCACGAGCGCTACATCGGCAGCAAGGAGTTCTCCAACCTGCCGCGCAAGTTCAAGACCGCGATCTCGGGATCCCCTGTCCAGGATGTGGTCCACGAGATCAACGACGTGGCGTTCGTCGGCGTCAACCACCCGGAGCACGGCCCCGGCTTCGACCTCTGGGTCGGCGGCGGCCTGTCCACCAACCCCAAGCTCGCCCAGCGCGTGGGCACCTGGGTGCCGCTGGACGAGGTCGCGGACGTGTGGGCCGGTGTCGTCGGCATCTTCCGTGACTACGGCTACCGGCGGCTGCGCAACCGCGCCCGCCTGAAGTTCCTGGTCGCCGACTGGGGCGTGGCGAAGTTCCGGCAGGTGCTGGAGGACGAGTACCTCCAGCGCAAGCTGATCGACGGCCCGGCGCCCGAGGCGCCGTCCTCGAAGTGGCGCGACCACATCGGCGTGCACCGGCAGCAGGACGGCCGCTTCTACGTGGGCTTCGCACCGCGCGTCGGCCGCGTCGACGGCAAGACCCTCACCAAGATCGCCGAGCTGGCCGGCGAGCACGGCTCGGACCGGCTGAACACCACCGTCGAGCAGAAGATGATCATCCTCGACGTGGCCGAGGACCAGGTCGACTCGCTGGTCGCCGGCCTGGAGGCGCTGGACTTCCAGGTCAAGCCCTCGCCGTTCCGGCGCGGCACGATGGCCTGCACCGGCATCGAGTTCTGCAAGCTCGCCATCGTCGAGACGAAGGGCCGCGGCGCGTCCCTCATCGACGAGCTGGAGCGCCGGATGCCGGAGTTCCAGGAGCCCGTCACCATCAACCTCAACGGCTGCCCGAACGCCTGCGCCCGTATCCAGACCGCGGACATCGGTCTCAAGGGCCAGCTGGTCCTGGACGACGACGGCAACCAGGTCGAGGGCTACCAGGTGCACCTGGGCGGCGCGCTGGCCCTGGAGGCCGGCTTCGGCCGCAAGGTCCGCGGCCTGAAGGTCACCGCCGACGAGCTCCCCGACTACGTCGAGCGGGTGCTGCGCAACTTCGAGGCGGAGCGCACCGACGGCGAGCGGTTCGCCCAGTGGGCGGCCCGCGCCGAAGAGGGTGCGTTGAAGTGAGTGAGCGCGCCGCGCCGTTCTTCTGCCCGTACTGCGGGGACGAGGACCTGCGGCCTTCGGAAGAAGGCCATGGGGCCTGGGAATGCCGGTCCTGCAGCCGTGCTTTCCGGCTGAAGTTCCTGGGTCTGCTGACCCAGGGCGTCACCGGCAAGTCCCCTTCCGACGGAGGTGAGTCGTGACCACCGCTACCACCGGAGCCGACCTTCAGGCGCTCGCCGAGCAGGCGGGCCGCGACCTGGAGGACGCCTCGGCACTGGAGATCCTCAAGTGGGCCGCCGAGACCTTCGGGCCGCGCTTCTGCGTCACCTCCTCGATGGAGGACGCGGTCGTCGCGCACCTGGCCTCGCGCGCCTTCCCCGGCGTGGAGGTGGTCTTCCTGGACACCGGCTACCACTTCCCGGAGACCCTCGGCACCCGTGACGCGGTCGCCGCGGTGATGGACGTCAACGTCATCACCCTGACGCCGCGTCAGACGGTGGCCGAGCAGGACGCCGAGCACGGGCCGAAGCTGCACGACCGCAACCCCGACCTATGCTGCGCGCTGCGCAAGGTCAAGCCGCTCGAAGAGGGCCTGACCGCGTACGACGCGTGGGCGACGGGCCTGCGCCGGGACGAGTCGCCCACCCGGGCGAACACCCCGGTCGTCGGCTGGGACCCCAAGCGGCGGAAGGTGAAGGTCTCGCCGATCGCGAAGTGGACGCAGGCCGACGTGGACGCCTACGTCAACGAGCACGGCGTGCTCACCAACCCGCTGCTCCAGGACGGCTACGCCTCGGTCGGCTGCGCCCCCTGCACGCGGCGCGTGCTGGCGGGCGAGGACGCCAGGGCCGGCCGCTGGGCCGGCAGCAACAAGACCGAGTGCGGACTGCACGGATAGCGCGGTACGCACGATGACGGACACTCAGGAGATATCCATGACGGGCGCCACGATCTGGCTGACCGGTCTGCCGAGCGCGGGCAAGACGACCATCGCGCACGAACTGGCCGGGAAGCTGCGCGGCGAGGGCCACCGCGTCGAGGTGCTCGACGGCGACGAGATCCGGGAGTTCCTCTCCGCGGGCCTCGGCTTCAGCCGGGAGGACCGGCACACCAACGTCCAGCGCATCGGCTTCGTCGCCGAGCTGCTGGCCAGCAACGGCGTCAAGGCACTGGTGCCGGTGATCGCGCCGTACGCGGACAGCCGGGAGGCGGTGCGCAAGCGCCACCAGACCGAGGGCACCGCGTACATCGAAGTGCATGTGGCGACGCCCGTCGAGGTGTGCTCCGAGCGCGATGTGAAGGGCCTGTACGCCAAGCAGGCGGCGGGCGAGATCTCCGGGCTGACCGGCGTCGACGACCCGTACGAGGCTCCCGAGTCGCCCGATCTGCGGATCGAGTCGCACACCCAGACCGTGCAGGAGTCCGCGGCGGCGCTGCACGCGCTGCTCACCGAAAGGGGACTGGCATGACGACGGCAACGGCCATCACCGGTACCGGCCCGACCCCGGAGGGCGACGACTCTCCGTACGCGCTGTCCCACCTGGACGCGCTGGAGTCGGAGGCGGTCCACATCTTCCGCGAGGTGGCGGGCGAGTTCGAGCGCCCGGTGATCCTCTTCTCGGGCGGCAAGGACTCCATCGTCATGCTGCACCTGGCGCTGAAGGCGTTCGCGCCGGCGCAGGTGCCGTTCTCCCTGCTGCACGTGGACACCGGCCACAACTTCCCGGAGGTCCTGGAGTACCGCGACCGCACGGTCGAGCGGCACGGGCTGCGGCTGCACGTCGCCTCCGTACAGGACTTCATCGACCGCGGTGAGCTGCGCGAGCGCCCGGACGGCACCCGCAACCCGCTGCAGACCGTCCCGCTGCTGGACGCCATCGACAAGGGCCGCTACGACGCGGTCTTCGGCGGCGGCCGCCGGGACGAGGAGAAGGCCCGCGCCAAGGAGCGCGTCTTCTCCCTGCGGACCGAGTTCGGCGGCTGGGACCCGCGCCGGCAGCGCCCCGAGCTGTGGCAGCTGTACAACGGCAAGCACTCCCCCGGTGAGCACGTCCGGGTCTTCCCGCTCTCCAACTGGACCGAGCTGGACGTGTGGCAGTACATCGGCCGCGAGAAGATCGAGCTGCCCGCGATCTACTACGCGCACGAGCGCGAGGTCTTCGCCCGCGACGGCATGTGGCTGGCGCCGGGCGAGTGGGGCGGCCCCAAGGAGGGCGAGCGGGTCGAGAAGCGGCTGGTGCGCTACCGCACCGTCGGCGACATGTCCTGCACCGGCGCCGTCGACTCCGACGCGGCCGACAACGACGCCGTGATCGCGGAGATCGCCGCCTCCCGGCTCACCGAGCGGGGCGCCACGCGGGCCGACGACAAGATGTCCGAGGCCGCCATGGAGGACCGTAAGCGCGAGGGGTACTTCTAACCATGAGCACTGTTACTGACGGCGTCATCGACGCCGGCGCGACCTCGCTGCTGCGGTTCGCCACCGCCGGTTCGGTGGACGACGGCAAGTCCACCCTGGTCGGGCGGCTGCTGCACGACTCCAAGTCGGTACTGGCCGACCAGCTGGAGGCCGTGGAGCGCGCGTCGCTGGGCCGCGGGCAGGAGACGCCGGACCTGGCGCTGCTGACCGACGGGCTGCGGGCCGAGCGCGAGCAGGGCATCACCATCGATGTCGCCTACCGCTACTTCGCCACGCCCCGGCGGCGGTTCATCCTCGCCGACACCCCGGGCCACGTGCAGTACACCCGCAACATGGTCACCGGCGCCTCCACCGCCGAGCTGGCCGTGGTGCTGGTCGACGCCCGCAACGGCGTCGTCGAGCAGACCCGCCGGCACGCGGCCGTCGCCGCGCTGCTGCGCGTCCCGCACGTGGTGCTGGCCGTGAACAAGATGGACCTGGTGGACTACCAGGAGTCGGTCTTCGCGGCCATCGCCGAGGAGTTCACGAAGTACGCCGCCTCGCTGGGCGTCCCGGAGATCACCGCGATCCCGATCTCGGCGCTGGCCGGTGACAACGTCGTGACGCCGTCCGCCAACATGGACTGGTACGGCGGCCCGACCGTCCTGGAGCACCTGGAGACGGTGCCGGTCGTCACCGACCCGTCCGAGGACCCGGCGCGCTTCCCGGTGCAGTACGTCATCCGCCCGCAGACCGCCGAGCACCCCGACTACCGCGGCTACGCGGGCCAGATCGCCTCCGGCGTCCTGCGCGTCGGCGACCAGGTGACCGTGCTGCCCTCGGGCGCCACGTCCACCATCGAGGGCATCGACGCGCTGGGCGAGTCCGTGGACGTGGCCTGGGCCCCGCAGTCGGTGACCGTACGGCTCGCCGACGACCTGGACATCTCGCGCGGCGACCTGATCGCCCCGACCGCCGCGGCCCCCGCCGTCTCGCAGGACATCGAGGCGACCATCTGCCACGTGGCGGACCGGCCGCTGGTCGAGGGCCAGCGGGTGCTGCTCAAGCACACCACCCGCACGGTCAAGGCCATCGTCAAGGAGATCCGCTCCCGGCTCACGCTGGACGACCTGTCCCAGCACCCGGCGCCGGGCGAGCTGGCCGCCAACGACATCGGCCGGATCAAGGTCCGCACCGCCGAGCCGCTGCCGGTGGACGCCTACGCCGACTCCCGGCGTACCGGCTCCTTCCTGCTCATCGACCCGTCCGACGGCACCACGCTGACCGCCGGCATGGCCGGTACGGCGTTCGCCGAGGACGCCGAGGCGGCGCGCGCCCAGCAGGACGACGACGCGGACTGGGACTTCTGATCATGGCAGGGGAAGCGTTCTCGACCTTCGCGAAGGAGGGCGGCCGGATCGGCAGCGGCGCCCTCGGCAGCGGGCAGGGCGGAGTCGGCCGATGTGTGCGCTGACCCCGCTCCGCTCCGCCCTGCCCGCAGAACCCTTCCGAAGATCACCTGACCTGCCGGGCGCGCCCTAGACGAGGGCGCGTACCGCCCCGGCCCACCGAGAGGAACCCCTCCCGTGCTGCCTGCCGCTCGCCCCCGACGCCCCGCCCGCCGCCTGCTGGCGGCCGCCGCCACCGTGCCCCTGCTGATCGGAGTGCTGGGGGCCTGCGGTTACGGGTCCAAGGCACCCAAGAGCACCAAGCCGGTGGCCGCGAAGGGCCCGAAGACCGACGGCCTGGGCTCGGTACGGATCGGGTACTTCGGGAACGTCACGCACGCGACGCCGATGGTGGACCGGCAGAAGGGCTTCGTCCAGAAGGAACTGGGCGGCACGCAGGTCAAGCCGTACATCTTCAACGCGGGTCCGTCGGAGATCGAGGCGCTGAACTCGGGGACCATCGACATCGGCTGGATCGGCCCGTCGCCCGCGATCAACGGGTACGTGCAGTCGCACGGCAAGAACCTGAAGATCATCGGCGGCTCGTCCTCCGGCGGCGTCTCGCTCGTGGTGAACCCGAAGAAGATCAAGTCCCTGAAGGACCTGAAGGGCAAGCGGATCGCCACCCCGCAGCTCGGCAACACCCAGGACGTCGCGCTCCTGAACTACCTGCACGAGAAGGGTTACCAGGTCGACCCGGACACCGGGAAGGGCGAGGTCGGGGTCCTCCGGCAGGACAACAAGGAGATCCCGAACACCTTCCGGCAGGGCGGCGTGGACGGCGCGTGGGTGCCCGAGCCGACCGCGTCCAAGCTGGTTGCCGAGGGCGGCCGCACGCTGCTGGACGAGAAGCAGGTCTGGAAGGACGGCAAGTTCGTCATCACGAACATGATCGTCTCCCAGAAGTTCCTCAAGGAGCACCCCAAGGCCGTCGAGGCGGTCCTGCGCGGCTCCGTGAAGACCAACGACTGGATCAAGGGCCACCCGGGCGAGGCCGCCCAGGCGGTCAACGCCTCGCTCGCCGACCCCAAGGTGTCCGGCACCCGGCTGCCGGACAAGGTGCTCAACTCCGCCTTCCGTAACGTCGAGGTCACCGACGACCCGCTGGCCTCCACCCTCAAGGACGAGGCGCAGCACGCGGTCACGTCCGGGCTGCTCAAGAAGCCCGACCTGCACGGCATCTACGACCTGCGGCTGCTCAACAAGGTCCTCAAGGGCGAGGGCAGGCCCCCGGTCGGCGCCGCCGGACTCGGCGCGCAGTAACCGATCGATCCGCACGGTTCCCAGGAGGTGACACCGATGACGACCCCTACCCTCAGCCAGCAGGCCGCCACGGCCGGCATGGACGCGACGACGTCCTACGCGGCGCGTATCGACCACGTCTCGAAGTCCTTCGGCCGCCCCGGCGCGCAGCAGCACGTACTGGACGACATCACGGTCGATGTCGCGCCGGGCGAGTTCGTCTGCCTCCTGGGCGCGTCGGGCTGCGGCAAGTCCACGCTGCTCAACCTCGTCGCCGGGCTCGACCGGCCGACCGCCGGGACCATCGACGTGCCCGGCAGCCGCCCCGCCCTGATGTTCCAGGAGCACGCGCTCTTCCCCTGGCTCACCGCCGGCAAGAACATCGAACTGGCGCTGAAGCTGCGCGGGTTGCCGCGCGCCGACCGCCGCGACGAGGCCGAACGGCTGCTGGAGCTGGTACGGCTGAAGGGCGCGTACGGCAAGCGGGTGCACGAGCTGTCCGGCGGCATGCGGCAGCGGGTCGCGATGGCCCGCGCGCTCGCCCAGGACAGCGGGCTGCTGCTGATGGACGAGCCGTTCGCCGCGCTGGACGCCATCACCCGTGACGTGCTGCACGACGAGCTGACCCGCATCTGGGAAGAGACGAACCTCTCCGTCCTCTTCGTCACGCACAACGTCCGCGAGGCCGTACGGCTCGCGCAGCGCGTCGTACTGCTGTCCTCGCGGCCCGGGCGGATCGCCCGGGAGTGGACCGTGGACATTCCGCAGCCGCGCCGCATCGAGGACGTCGCCGTCGCCGAGCTCTCCGTAGAGATCACCGAACAGCTCCGTGGGGAGATCCGCCGCCATGGCCAGCACTGAGACCACCACCGACACCCGCAACCCGGCCGACGCCAAGGCGGCGGGCGCGCGCGGGGCCGAGACCGCGGGCCTGGAGGCCGGGCTGGACGCGCTGGAGACGAAGGTCGTCAGCCGCCCGCCCGTGCTGCGCACGCTGCTCTCCAAGGTCGTGCCACCCGTCGTCGCCGTCCTGATCGTGCTGGCCCTGTGGCAGCTCGCCTACCACTTCGAGGTCAAGCCGCACTACCAGCTGCCCAGTCCCGTGGACGTATGGGGTTCGGTGCGGGAGAAGTGGCTGGAGGGCACGCTCCTCGGCTACGTATGGCAGTCCGTCTCGCGCGGCGCGCTCGGCTTCGCCGCCTCGCTGGTCATCGGCACGCCGCTGGGCCTGCTGGTGGCCCGGGTCCGCCCGGTGCGCGCGGCGATCGGCCCGATCCTCTCCGGCCTGCAGTCGCTGCCGTCGGTGGCCTGGGTGCCCGCCGCGATCATCTGGTTCGGCATCACCGATGCCACGATCTACGCGGTCGTGCTGCTGGGAGCCGTGCCCTCCATCGCCAACGGCCTGATCTCGGGCGTGGACCAGATCCCGCCGCTCTTCCTGCGCGCGGGCCGCACGATCGGCGCGACCGGGATGCGGGGCGTACGGCACGTGCTGCTGCCCGCCGCGCTGCCCGGGTACCTCTCGGGGCTCAAGCAGGGCTGGGCGTTCTCCTGGCGCTCGCTGATGGCCGCCGAGCTGATCGCCACCTCGCCGGACCTGGGCGCGGGCCTGGGCCAGCTGCTGGACCAGGGCCGGGTCGGCTCGGACATGTCCCTCGTGCTCGCCGCGATCCTGCTCATCCTGGTCGTCGGCATCGGCATCGAGCTGCTGATCTTCGCCCCCGTCGAGCGCCGCGTGCTGCGCAGCCGCGGACTGCTCCCCAACGCCCGCTGACGCCCCCGCCGAACGGAACCGCCATGCGCCCCCACCTGCTCGCCCCCACCCCCGGCACCGCCTCGGCCGCCGGGCGGTGCGGGCTGCGCGAACGGCCGGCGCTGCTGGTCGTCGCGCACGGCAGCCGGGACCCGCGGCACGCGGCGACCGTCGGCGCGCTGTGCGAGCGGGTCCGGGCGCTCCACCCGGAGCTGCGCGTCGAGGTCGGCTATCTGGACTTCAACGCGCCGAGCGTGCCGCAGGTGCTGGAGCGGCTGCACGCGGACGGCGTACGGGAGGTGGTGGCGCAGCCGCTGCTGCTCAACCGCGCCTTCCACGCCAAGACCGACATCCCCTCGGTGCTGCGCGAGGCCTGCGCGCGGCTGCCCCGGCTGACCGTCCAGCAGGCGGCTGTACTCGGTCCGGCGCCGCTGCTGATGGGCGCGCTGGAGCGGCGGCTCACCGAGGCGGGGCTCGCCCCCGCCGACCGTGCCTCGACCGGGGTCGTACTGGCCTCGGCGGGCTCTTCAGACCCGGAGGCGATCGCAGTGATCGCTGAAATCGCGCGGGAGTGGCGGCTCACCAGTGGTTGGTGTGCCGTGCGGCCTGCGTTCGCCTCCGCATCCCTTCCCCGTACGGAGGACGCCGTGCGGGAACTGCGGGCCGCGGGCGCCGCGCGGGTCGCCGTCGCGCCGTACGTCATCGCGCCGGGCCGGCTGCCGGACCGCATCGAGGCCGGGGCGCGGGAGGCGGGCGCCGAGCTGCTCGCCGACGTGCTGGGCCCGGCGCCGGAGCTGGCGCACCTGCTGGCGCTGCGGTACGCGGAGACGCTGCGGTGCCCGGCGCCGGCGCTGACGGCCTGAGGCCCGGCCCGCCGGACCGGCCTACCCCTGCCAGTGTGCGGGGCGGGCGAGTGAGGCGGGCAGTACGGTCCGCGCGTCTCCCTTGGCCGCGTTCAGCTGCGCCTGGGTGAGGAAGACGGCGCCGGTCAGGTCGGCGCCGCTGAGGTCCGCGTCCCGGAGGTCCGCGCCTATCAGGTCGGCCGAGCGCAGGTCGGCGCCGGTGAGGTCGGCGGCCACCAGACAGGCGCCGCGCAGGCCGGCGCCCTTGAGGTTCGCGCCCGGCAGCCGGGCGCCGAAGAGGTCGGCGCCGCGGTGGTTCCGCTTCTTGCCGGGTACGGCGTTCCGTACCAGCTCCCCGGCCTGTACGAGCAGCCCGTTGACCTCCTGGCGGACCGCCTCGGTGTCCAGCTCCGCCAGTACGTCGGCGGGGCTGAGCGTGAGCCGTTCCAGGTCCGCCAGCGCCGTGCGGAGCCCGTCGTGCACGGGCCGCGCCTCGGGCCGGTCCAGCGCCTCGGTCACGTACGCGAGCAGTTCGTGCAGCTGCCGCATCACGGGGAAGACGGCGAACATCCGGCGGGCGGTGCCCGGGGCCTGCCGCCAGTCCTGTCCTCCGAAGGTCACCTGCGAGACCTGCTGCCCGGCGCCGAAGCAGTCGAAGACCGTACAGCCGCGGAAGCCCTTGTCACGCAGCTGTGCGTGGATGCCGCAGCGGAAGTCGGCCCGGAGGTTGGCGCAGGGTGTCCCGGCGTCCTTGTCCACCGCGAAGTCGTTCGACGCGGCGAAGGGCAGCGCGACGCAGCACAGGCCGAAGCACTGTGCGCAGTCCGCCTTGAGGTCGGCTGGGGGCATCCGGTTCGTTCTCCTGCCATGGGGACGGGCGCGGCTCGCTGCCGCGCCCGCGTCGAACTGCCATTCTCCCCGATGGCCCCCGTCTCAGCGCACCTCAGCGCACCCCGAAGTGGTGCACGGTCGTCGTCCGGTAGGTCTGCCCCGGGCGCAGCACGGTGGCCGGGAAGGACGGCCGGTTCGGCGAGTCGGGGAAGTGCTGGGTCTCCAGGCAGAGGCCGTCGCCCTGCCGGTAGAGCGCGCCCGAGGTGCCGCGCAGGGCCCCGTCCAGCCCGTTGCCGCTGTAGAACTGCACGCCGGGTTCGGTGGTGGCGATGTCCATGACGCGGCCGGACGCCGGGTGGGCCAGGGTCACCGCGTGCTCGGGAGTGGCCGTCACACCCTTGTCCAGCGCGAAGTTGTGGTCGTAGCCGCCGCCGAAGGCGAGCTGCTGATCGCCCTGGCGGATGTCCTGGCCGATCGGCTTGGCCCGCCGGAAGTCGAAGGGCGTGCCCGCGACCTTCGGCAGCGCGCCGGTCGGGATCAGTGTGTCGTCGACGGGCGTGTACCGGGAGGCCGCGATCCGCAGGGTGTGGCCAAGGACGTCGCCGCTGCCCTCGCCCGCCAGGTTGAAGTAGGTGTGGTTGGTGAGGTTGACGACGGTGGCCCGGTCCGTCGTGGCCTCGTACGCGATGCGCAGGTCGCCGCGGCGGTCGAGGACGTAGTCGACGCGGACGGCCAGGGTGCCGGGGTAGCCCATCTCACCGTCCGGACTGACGCGCCGCAGGGTGAGACCGGTGCCGTCCCCGCCGACGTACGGCTCGACGTCCCACACCCGCTTGTCGAAGCCCTTGTCGCCGCCGTGCAGGCTGTTCGGGCCGTCGTTGACCGGCAGCTGGTACGTCCGGCCGTCGAGGGTGAAGGTGCCGCGGGCGATGCGGTTGCCGTACCGGCCGATGAGGGCGCCGAAGTACGTTCCGGCGGTGAGGTAGGGGGCGAGTTCGCCGAAGCCGAGCGACACATTGGCCCGGCGGCCGTGGCGGTCGGGAAGCTCCAGGGTCTGGACGATGCCGCCGTAGGACAGCACGCCCAGCCGGGTGGCGCCGTTCTCCACGGTCCAGCGGTCGACGCGGGTGCCGTCCGGGAGGGTGCCGAAGTGTTCCTTGCGCGGGCGGCCGCCTCGTGCGGCGGGCGCCGCGGCGGCGGCCGGTCCGGCGCCGACGGCGGTCGCCGCCAGTCCGGCCGCCGCCGCGGCCATCACGGTACGTCTGCTGGTCGTCATGCGCGCTCTCCTCGTGTGGTCGGGCTCCTGGGCCATCAGGAACCGGCCTTGCGCTTGTTGTAGATGTCGAAGCCGACGGCGGCGAGCAGCACCAGGCCCTTGATGACCTGCTGGTAGTCCGTGCCGATACCGACGAGCGACATGCCGTTGTTCAGGACGCCGAGCACGAGGCCGCCGATCATGGCACCCATGACCGTGCCGACGCCGCCGCTCATCGAGGCGCCGCCGATGAACGAGGCGGCGATCGCCTCCAGTTCGAAGTTCAGGCCGGCCTGCGTGGTGCCCGCGTTCAGCCGCGCCGCGTACACGCAGCCCGCAAGCGCCGCCAGTACGCCCATGTTCACGAACACCAGGAAGGTGACGCGCTTGTCCTTCACGCCCGACAGCTTCGCCGCCGCCTTGTTGCCGCCCAGCGCGTACACATGGCGGCCGACCACGGCGTTGCGCATGACGTAGCCGAGGGCGAGGAGCAGTGCGCACATCACGAGCATCACCACGGGCACGCCGTGGAAGCTCGCCAGGGTCAGCGTGAAGGCGACGACGGCCGCCGTGAGCGCGACGCACTTCGTGGCCCACAGCCCGGTCGGCAGCACGTCGAGGTCCAGGGCGAGCTGGCGGCGCCGGTCCCGCCACTCGCGCAGCAGCAGGAACACCACGGTGACCAGGCCGATGACGAGGGTGGGGTTGTGGTACTGGGTGTACGGGCCCATCTCCGGGATGAAGCCCTTGGCGAGGCCCTGGAAGCCCTCGGGGAACGGGGCGAGGGACTGGCCGCCGAGGACGATCTGCGTCAGGCCGCGGAAGAGCAGCATGCCGGCCAGCGTGACGATGAAGGAGGGGATGCCGACGTAGGCGATGAAGAATCCCTGCCACGCGCCCGCGACCGCGCCGATCAGCAGCGAGATCACCAGCGCGAGCACCCAGGGCATCTTCTGTTCGACCATCATCACCGCCGACATGGCGCCGACGAAGGCGACCAGTGAGCCGACGGACAGGTCGATGTGGCCCGCGATGATGACGATCATCATGCCCATGGCCAGGATCAGGATGTAGCTGTTCTGCTGGATCAGGTTGGAGACGTTGTTCGGCAGCAGCAGCGTGCCGTCGGTCCATATCTGGAACAGCACGACGATGAAGGCCAGCGCGGTGAGCATGCCGTACTGGCGCATGTTGTTCCGCACGCTCTGCAGCAGCACCGCGCCGGCCGACCGGACGGTGGCCGGGACCGCGGGGTCGGAGTCCGTGGGCGGGGTGGTCGTGGTGGTCATGGCGGGCCTCAGCTTCTGTTCTTGGTCATCTGGCGCATCAGGACTTCCTGGGTGGCGTCCGCCCGGGCGACCTCACCGGTCAGCCGGCCCTCGGCCATGGTGTAGATCCGGTCGCACATCCCGAGCAGCTCCGGCAGTTCGGAGGAGATGAAGAGGACCGCCTTGCCCTGTGCCGCGAGCCGGTCGATGACGGTGTAGATCTCGTACTTGGCGCCGACGTCGATGCCGCGGGTCGGCTCGTCGAGGATCAGCACCTCGGGGTCGGCGTGGATCCACTTGCTGAGCACGACCTTCTGCTGGTTGCCGCCGGAGAGCCGCCCCACCTGCTCGAAGACCGTGGGCGCCTTGATGTTCATCGAGGTGCGGTAGCGCTCGGCGACGGACCGCTCGTGGTGTTCGTCCACGGCGCCCCGGCGCGTCATGCCGCGCAGCGAGACCAGCGAGACGTTGCGGTGGATGGTGTCGATGAGGTTCAGGCCGTACTGCTTGCGGTCCTCGGTGACATACGCGATCCCGGCGGCGATGGCAGCGGGCACGGTGGCCGTGTTCACCTCGCGCCCGCCGACCGTGACCGTCCCGGCCTCGTGTATCCCGTACGAGCGGCCGAAGACGGACATCGCCAGTTCGGTGCGGCCCGCGCCCATCAGGCCCGCGATGCCGACGATCTCGCCGCGCCGTACGGTCAGCGACGCGCCGTCGACGACCTTGCGGGCCCGGTCGACCGGGTGCCGCACGGTCCACTCCCGTACGGTCATGGCGATCTCCCCGGCGTCCGCGCCCTCGTACGCGGTGCGGTCGGGGAAGCGGTGGTCCAGGTCGCGCCCGACCATGCCGCGGATGATGCGGTCCTCGGGCAGCTCCGGCTGGGCCTCCGGGCTCTCCCGCACGGGCAGCGTCTCGATGGTGCGGCCGTCGCGCAGGATCGTCACCGCGTCGGCGATCTCCCGGATCTCGTTCAGCTTGTGGGAGATGATGATGCAGGCGATGCCCTGGTCGCGCAGCTCGCGGATCAGGGCCAGCAGGGTGGCGCTGTCCTCGTCGTTGAGGGCCGCGGTCGGCTCGTCGAGGATGAGCAGCCGCACCTCCTTCGACAGCGCCTTGGCGATCTCGACGAGCTGCTGCTTGCCGACGCCGATGTCGGCGACGGGGGTCTGCGGGTTCTCGCGCAGCCCGACCCGCTTGAGCAGCTTGGCGGCGCCGCTGAGGGTGGTGGGCCAGTCGATGATGCCGCGCCGGCCCTGCTCGTTGCCGAGGAAGATGTTCTCGGCGATCGACAGGAAGGGGATGAGCGCCAGCTCCTGGTGGATGATGACGATGCCGCGCCGCTCGCTGGCGTTGATGTCCTTGAAGGCCACCGGCTCGCCCTCGAAGCGGATCTCGCCCTCGTAGCTGCCGTGCGGGTGCACCCCGCTGAGGACCTTCATCAGCGTCGACTTGCCCGCGCCGTTCTCCCCGCAGATGGCGTGGATCTCGCCGGCCCGCACGGTCAGGGTCACCTCGGAGAGGGCGGTGACGCCGGGAAAGGTCTTGGTGATGCCGCGCATCTCCAGCACGGGACGCGCCGAGGTGGCGTCACGGCCCGTCACTTGAGCTGTCCCGTGGTGAAGTACCCCTCGTCCACGAGGAGCCGGGTGTTGGACTTGTCGACGGAGACCGGGTCGAGGAGGTAGGCCGGGACGATCCGCTTGCCGTTGTCGTAGTCCTTGGTGTTGTTGACCTCCGGCTTCTTGCCGGTGAGCACCGCGTTGCCCATCTGGACGGCCTGCTTGGCGAGCTTGCGGGTGTCCTTGAACACCGTCTGGGTCTGCTCGCCCCGGGCGATGGACTTCACCGAGGCCAGTTCGGCGTCCTGGCCTGTGACGACCGGCAGGTCATCGCCGCGGTAACCGGCGCTCTTCAGCGCGGAGATGATGCCCAGCGACATCCCGTCGTAGGGCGAGAGGACCGCGTCGACCTTCTCGTCGCCGTAGCTCTTGCTGATGAGGTCGTCCATGCGCTTCTGCGCGATGCCGCCGTTCCAGTCCTGCGTGGTCGCCTGGTTCATCTGCGTCTGCTTGCTGCGCACGACGAGCTGGCCGGAGTCGAAGTAGGGCTTGAGGACCTTCATGGCCCCGCCCCAGAAGTACTTCGTGTTGTTGTCGTTCGGCGAGCCGGCGAACAGTTCGATGTTGTAGTGCTCGCCCGCGTTCTTGTCGGGCTTCTTGAGCTTCAACTGATCGAGTATGTACTGGCCTTGGAGGCGGCCGACCTTCTCGTTGTCGAAGGACGCGTAGTAGTCGACGTACGGCGTGCCCAGGATGAGCCGGTCGTACGAGATCACGCGGATGCCCGCGTCGTGCGCGCGCTGGAGGACCTCGGTGAGCGCGGAGCCGTTGATCGCCGCGACCACCAGCAGCCGGTGGCCCTTGGTGATCATGTTCTCGATCTGCGCGACCTGGTTCTCGACCTTGTCGTCGCCGTACTGGAGGTCGGTCTTGTACCCGGCCTTCCGGAACTGCTCGGCCATGTTCTTGCCGTCGGCTATCCACCGCTCGGAGGACTTGGTGGGCATCGCCAGGCCGATGGTGCCGCCCTTGCCCGCTTCGGGCCGGTAGCGGCTGCCGCCACGGGCTTCCTGGCCACAGGCGGTGAGCGAGCCGATGAGGAGGACGGCGGCCAGGGCGGCGGCTCGTCTGCGGGTGGGCATGGGTGGGGTTCCCTTCCGATGGTGGTGCGGAGCACGCCGGTGAGCCCGGCTGCCGGGCGGGGACCGGAGCGGCCGCGCTTACGGGTGCAGCAGTACCTTCCCGGCGCCGGGCGCCATCGCCTCCGCGAAGCCCTCCAGCGGCAGGCGGTGGGTGACCAGCGGCAGCAGGTCCAGCAGCCCGGCGTCGAAGGCGCGTACGGCGTGGGCCCAGGCGGCGGGCGGAGCGCCGAAGACGGTGCGCACCTCGGTCTGGCGCACCACCAGGTCGGTGGGGTCCAGGCCGGCCGCGCCCGGCGCCGGGAGGCCGGTGAGGAC
>NZ_JBEPFC010000102.1:0-26434 GCF_040301705.1 Streptomyces sp. NPDC000151
CCCCAGCAGCCCGGCCACGCGGCGCACCAGCCGGGCGGCCCCGCGCCGCAGCAGTCCGGATTCACGCCCCAGGGCCCCTACCCGCCCGAGGGCCGCTCCGGCGGCCACGGTCACGGCCACGGCGGCGGTGACGGGCGGCGCCGCAAGCTCGCGCCCGCCGCGATCATCGGCGCGGTCGTGGTGGTCTGCGTCGGCGCCGGGCTCGGCGTCGGCTACGCGCTCAGCGGCAGCGACGACGACGGCGCGAAGAAGGACGCCGGCAAGTCGTCGGCGGGCACGGTGAAGCGGGAGAAGCCCTCGCCGACCGCGGACCCCGCCGAGGCGCAGGCCAAGGAGCTGGACGCGCTGCTCAAGGACAGCAACAACAGCCGTTCCGCGGTGATCGGGGCGGTCGGCAGCATCAAGTCCTGCACCAAGCTCGGCGTGGCGGCCAAGGACCTGCGGGACGCGGCCGGGCAGCGGAACGACCTGGTCACCCGGCTCGGGAAGCTCTCCACCGACCAGCTGCCCGACCACGTGGAGCTGACCACCGCGCTGACCAACGCCTGGAAGTCCTCGGCTGCGGCCGACAACCACTACGCCACCTGGGCCGACCAGGTCGCGCACGCGGGCAAGAAGGGCTGCCACAAGGGCAAGGCGCGCGGCACGAAGGCGGCGGTGGAGGGCAACACCGCCAGCGAACAGGCCACCACGGCCAAGAAGCAGGCGGCGAAGTGGTGGAACCCGATCGCGAAGAAGTACGGCCTGACCGAGCACAGCCCCGAGCAGCTCTAGCCGCGCCGGGCTCCCGTCGGCGCCGGACCAGGGCCCCTCAGGCGTCCCCCCGCGGCTTCTCCAGCGTCTTCGCCAGGTTGGCGAAGCCGGAGTGCGTGGTGACCAGCCGGCCGTCCCGTACGACCTGGTAGGTCACCATCGCGTTGACGATCCGCGGGAAGGACTGCACGGCGAGCATGTCGTCGTAGCGCCAGCGCAGTTTCGGGGTCAGGCCGCCGGTGTCGACGGCCCGGTCGCCGCGGTCCAGTGCCTGCTGCAGCGAGCGCGCGGTGACGTCCTTGCCCTCCTCGGTGACCTGCTCGACCATCGCGCGCAGCACGGTGTAGGCGATCCACGTGGTCTGCACGCCGGCGTCGGCCGGGTCGATGCGGTTGTCGTTGAAGGCGTGCTCGGTGATCACATCGCGCATGGGGTTCCAGCGCGGGTCGCGCGCGTCCGGGTACCAGCCGGTGACCAGCGCGCCCTCCAGCGGGCTGGACTTGCCGCCCGTACGGTCCACCAGCGTCTGGTTCACGCTGCCGAGCACGGACGCCATCTGCACCTTCGGGTTGTCCTCCTGGAGGCGCCGGAAGGAGTCGAAGAACGTGTCGGTGTGCTCGCCGAGAGCAGCGGTCACGCAGGCGCCCTTGGCGCGCGCGCCGAACTCCGCCGTCCCGTAGAACGCCGGGTCGGCGCCGACCTGGTCCAGCGCGCTCTGCGCCGCTCCGGTGTAGTCGGTGGCGTTCTCGGGCGCCCGGATGTCGTGCGCGGGCGCGCGGCCTCCGGTGGCCAGCCCGGAGTTGAGGAGCGGCGGCATCTGGTCGCCCTGGATGGTGTCGGGGCGGACCAGCGAGACGCGCTTGCACTCGGCGGCCAGCTGCCGCCCGTTGCCGGCCAGCAGCGCCGCCTGGCCGCCGTTGACCGGGTAGGACAGCGGGCTGTCGAACTCCTCGCTGGAGACGCCGTAGCCCCCGATGTACGGGATGTTCGCGGCCTCCAGCGGGCCCATGAAGGAGCGGCCCTGGCGGCTGTACGAACCGACCACGGCGACGGCGTGTGCGGCGACCGCCTTCTGGGCGCAGCGCGCGGCGGCCACCGATGCGTTGCGTTCGTTGCAGGTGAGGACGTTCAGCCGGTGGCCGGCGATGCCGCCCTTGGCGTTGACCCAGCGCGCGTACGCCTCCGCCATGGCCGGCATTCCGGCCATGTTCGTGCCCTTCGTGCCGGAGGGCGCCCAGGTCATCACGGTGAGCGGGGCCTGGTCGTCGGCCCCGGCGGCGTTCCCGTCGGCCCCGGGGAGCGAGCCGCAGCCGGTCAGCAGGGCGGCCATGGCCGCCGCACCCGCCGTCGCTGAGCGGATCACGGTGGCGCGGTGGCAGGAGCGGGGAAAGGAACGTCGCCATCCGGTCATGTCCCCGCACCCTTCCGGCCGGTTCATAACGTCTGCGTGCTGCCCGGGTAACGGAAAGTGACGCGAAGGTGAACAGCGGGGGAGGGGCGTCCGAAGATCGCTTATGCGGCGGGTGCCGGCCCGCGGGTCTCCGCGGGCGACCCGGCCCCGGGCCCCCGGACGGTCGCCCCGTGGCCGAGAACGTACGATCGATTGCTGTGCAAGGTTCGGAGAAGTCTTCCCGTCGCGGCCGCCGCTCGACCACCATGGGCGCCATGCCGCTCAATGACATGCCGTGGTGGCGCTGGCGCGCCAATGTGCGCTCGGCGCTGCACATGCTTTCCGACCCCGTCTTCCAGCAGGAGACCTGGCTCGCCGGCCTCCCCGGCTACGGCGACGTGACCGACGCCGTGTACCGGCTGGTGGAGGACACCTGGCTGGACAACTGGTCCGCCGAGAAGTACGTCGGCACGATATTCCGGGACTCCCAGGAAGCCGCGCTGGTCGACGTCGCCGTACTGCGTGTGCTGCGCATCCTGCACCAGGTCGGCGCGGACGCCCCGGTGACCGCCTACCTGGAGCACCACGGCTGGCCGGAGGCCGTACGGGCCGCGCGCGACGCCCACGTCCGCATGGCGACCGCCGACGGCGAGGACCCCGACACGGCCCCGCGCTCCCTCGACGTGCTGGCCATCCACACCAGGGGACTGGAACCGCAGGAGTGAGCCCGGCCACGCCGGCGGTGCCCGCTGCCGGGTACCGGGGAGCGGACGGTGACCGGCGGGCCGGAATGTGCGACCCTTTGTCCTCATGAGCCAGTCGCAGCCCGCCCTCTCCGACCAGTACGTCCTGACGCTGTCCTGCCCGGACAAGCAGGGCATCGTGCACGCGGTGTCCAGCTACCTCTTCATGACCGGGTGCAACATCGTGGACAGCCAGCAGTTCGGGGACCGGGACACCGGACTCTTCTTCATGCGGGTCCACTTCCGCGCCGAGACCGCCGTCACGCTGGAGAAGCTGCGCGCCAGCTTCGCCGCGGTCGGCGACTCCTTCCAGATGGACTGGCAGATCCACCGGGGCGACGAGAAGATGCGCGTCCTGCTGATGGTGTCCAAGTTCGGGCACTGCCTGAACGACCTGCTCTTCCGCTCCCGCATCGGCGCGCTGCCGGTGGAGATCGCGGCCGTGGTCTCCAACCACACCGACTTCGCCGAGCTGGTCGCCTCCTACGACATCCCCTTCCACCACATCGCGGTGACGAAGGACAACAAGCCGCAGGCCGAGGCCCAGCTGCTGGAGCTGGTCCGCGCCGAGCAGGTCGAGCTGGTCGTACTGGCCCGGTACATGCAGGTGCTCTCCGACGACCTGTGCAAGGAGCTGTCGGGCCGGATCATCAACATCCACCACTCCTTCCTGCCGAGCTTCAAGGGCGCGAAGCCGTACCACCAGGCGCACGCCCGCGGCGTGAAGCTGATCGGCGCCACCGCGCACTACGTCACCGCCGACCTCGACGAGGGCCCGATCATCGAGCAGGAGGTCGCGCGGGTGGGCCACGACGTCACCCCGGACCAGCTCGTCGCCATCGGCCGGGACGTGGAGTGCCAGGCGCTGGCCCGCGCGGTGAAGTGGCACAGCGAGCGCCGCGTACTGCTCAACGGCAGCCGCACGGTCGTCTTCGCCTGACGGACCGCTGACCGCCGGGGCGCCGCTGCCCCGGCGCGCCCGGTGGTTCAGAGACGCGAGAGCGACGCCGTCGCGAAGAGCACCTCGCGGATCGCGTCCCGCTCGCCGTGCTGGCCCGCCGCCGCGTCCTCCGGCGAGACATGCCCCGCGGCCAGCTGGCAGAACTCCACGCTGTCCAGCGCGATGTGCGCGACCGTACGGTCCGGTGTGCCGAGCGCGCCGGGCGAGTCCAGCGCGATGTACCAGTGGCCGCCGCCGCTGCCCTCCACCTCCAGGTGCAGCGTGCGCCCCGGTGTGCCCGCCTCGACGAGCCGCCGGGGCGGCGCGGCCAGCCCCGCCCGGCGCCGTACCGCCAGCGCGGACGGCAGCAGCCGCGCCGCGAGGTCCACCATCCCGTGCATGTGGTGCGCGGCCGGGGCCTCGTACGGATAGTCCACGGCGTCGGCGATGTCGCCGGCGTGCACCCAGCACTCGAAGGCGCGCTCCAGCAGGGAGTCGCGCAGCGGCAGCCGGAAGTCGCCGTAGGGCACGGCCAGTTCGGCGACCCCGCGGCCCGCGAAGGCCACGGTCCGTATCAGCGCGTGGCTCTGCTCGCGCCAGGGCTCGCGGGTGGCGAGCGGGGCTTCCTCGTGCAGCGCCGTGCGCCAGTACGCGAGCGTACGGGCCGTCGGATCGCTGGGGGAGTCCTCCGGGACCTCGGCGCCCAGCGGGTCGGTGAGCCCGAGGGCCGTGGCGACCAGGCCGTCCACGGACATCAGATGGCCGATGACGCCCGCGACGGTCGTGGTGCGGCCGGCCGCGCGGTCGTTCTCGAACCACCGCAGCCGTACCGGGGCCCGCCACTCGGCCTCGCCCATGTCCCGCAGCAGCGCGTCCAGTCTGGCGGTCTCCGCGTCGTACGGGCCCGCCCACTCCGGCACCGGGATACGGGCGGGGCGGCGGCCCAGGCAGTTCTCCAGGACCCGGCTGCGCAGCAGCGGGTCCAGGTCCAGGCTGTCGGCGGGGTGCAGCAGGCCGACGGCGTCCCGCAGCCGCAGCGCCTCGTCCGCACAGGCGGCGCAGTCCGTGAGGTGCGCCTCGACGGCGGCGGTCTCCTCGGGCGAGCAGGCGGCCAGCGCCCAGGCGCCCAGCAGCGACTTGAGCACCGCGTGCGGCGGCTCGGGCCGGCCGGCGCCGGCGGGGTCCTGGTCCGTTGTCCCGTCCTTCTCCGTGGCGGCGTCCTCGGACGTCCTCCGTTGCTCGGGCGTCCGCGGCTCCTCGGGTACCTCTGGCGTCTCCCCTTCCTCCGGTACCTCCTGGTCCTTCGACGCGCGCCGCTCCTCCGGCGTGCGCGGCTCCTCCGGCGTGTGCGGCTCCTCCTCCGGCGGGTCCTCTGGTGGGCTCTCGCCAGGCCGGGGCGGGCGTACGTCCGGCAGCGGGCCCTGGTCCTCGGCCGGGCGGCGCGGGGACGGTATGCGCGGGCGCTCGCCGCGGCCGGGGCAGGGGCGGCCGGGCTCTTCCGGGCCCTGCGGGCCGTAGCGGTCCCAGTCCTCCGGGCCGTTCACAGCGCCCGCCCGTATCCGGAGCCCGGCGGCGGTGGCGTGCCGGGGCGGCCCGGAGCGGGCGGTCCCGCCTGGTGGTTGTGCGCGGTGGCGAGGAGCTGCAGGCCGAGCCGGAGCCGGCGGCGCGCCTCGTCCTCGGTGACGCCGAGATCGGCGGCGGTCTGGCGGTAGTCGCGCCGCTGGAAGTAGGCCAGTTCCAGCGCGGCGCGGAGCGGCGCCGGCATGGACGTGACGATGTAGTCGGCGCGGGCCGCGGTCGAGGCGGCGTTGATCTTCTGCTCGATCTCGGCCGGTGCGGGCGCGTCCGCACCGCAGTCCAGCGCGGAGGCGGCCTCGGCCTGGCGCAGCCGGTGCACGGCCTGCCGGTGGGTGAGCGTGGCGACCCACGAGCGCAGCGAACCCTGCTTGGGGTCGTACGCGTCGGGGTTCTCCTATATGTAGCCGAAGACCTCGCGGGTGATCCGGTCGGCCGCCGCCTCGTCCTCCAGGACGCGGTGCGCGAGGCTGTGCACGAGCGAAGCGAAACGGTCGTACAGCTCTCCGAGCGCGGCCGCTTCGCCGCGCGCGAGCCGCTGCTGCATCCGCCTGTCCCAGCGCGGTGGCGCTTCGTTCACCATCCACGGCCCCCCTTCTCCGCCGCCGCTGTGCCCGCCGGCACCGAAGTCCGTCGTCACAGAGTCCGTCGTGCGTCCACCGTGCCATCGAATGTAGTGCTCCGGTCCGTCGGCGCACCTTCCTTTACGGCAAAACGAGCCGTGCGGCGACTGCGGATGGTATAGGTCCCGTCACTTTCTGATTGACCTATCGGTCAGAACTCGACTGATTCAGACTGTTCATGCCCGTTTTTGCGCGCACGTTATTCGTGTGTGACCGGGTGCGGAGAGAAAAGCCGATGATCCAGGGCATAGCCTGGGTACTGGCAGCCTGTTGCGCGCGGAATTCTTACGAGTTTCAGGGGACCGAGGCCGGGCAGCCGAAGCTGGGAAGGGTGCGTTCCGGATGGCCTCCGGAGGCGTCCGGTCCGAAAGCGAGCGAAAGGCTTCGAGCGCGTGACGTTGAAGGTGGCAGAAGACGAGCAGGGGCCCTGGGCCGTACTGCAGGTTTCCGGTGAGATGGATCTGGTCACGTCTCCCTCGGTGCGCCAGCACGTGCACGACGCGGTCGCCGAGGGGCGCCGCAGTGTGGTGCTCGACCTGTCGGGCGTGCAGTTCTGCGATTCCAGCGGCGTCGGCGTACTGATCGCCGCGCGCCGGCTGATGCGCTCGTGCCAGGGACGGCTGCGGCTGATCCTGCCGGCGCAGGGCGCGGTGGACGGCTCGCACGTGAACCGTGTACTCGCGGCGCTCGGCGTGCGCCGGCTCTTCGAGGTGTACCCGGACGTGGCCACGGCCGTCGACGAGGCGGCGGCACCACTCTCCGCCTGATCGCTCGTTGCTTGCCCGCGCCTGACCGCTCGCCGCTTGACCGCTCGCTGCCTGTCGCCGCTCGCCCACGACCCGTTCGGCTGGCCCGCTCCGCCGTACCGTTTCCCCCGCCTTCTCCCCCATGGGGGGAGCACGAGGTCCCCTTCTCAACACAGTAGCGGCAGGGTCTGACAACTCCCCCCGCCCGCCCACCAAGCCCCGCCCCTCCCAGGCGCCCGCCAGCCCCGCACCCCGCAGCCCCAAGCCGCGTCACCCGCCCCCCTCAAGCCACCCGGCGCGGAAATTCCGCTCGTACGACGAAGCCGCCGTCCGGTGTGGGGCGGGCTTCCAGCGTGCCGCCCAGGCTCTGTGCGCGCTCCCGCAGGCCGACCAGGCCGTGGCCGCCGCCGGGCAGCCGGGGCGCGTCGGCGTCGTCGTCCGGTGGCCCGTTGCGCACCTCCACCAGCAGCCCCGCGTCCGCCGCGCGCGGCTGCGCGACCCGGACCCGCACCCGCGCGCCCGGCGCGTGCTTGCGGACGTTGGTCAGCGCCTCCTGCACCGTGCGGAACGCCGCCCGCTCCACCGTCCGGTCCGTGGGCGCGTCCCCGTCCACCCCGTTCTCGTACGTCACGTCCAGCGCCGACATCTCGATCAGCCGCGGCAGTTCGGCCAGGTCCGGCTGGGGCGCGAGGTCCGGCTGCGCCGCGTCGTCAGCCGCCTCGCGCGGGCCGCCGCCCGCGGCACGCAGGATGCCGACCATGTGCCGCAGCTCCTCCAGCGTGCGCACCGACAGCTGCCGGATGGTCCGCGCCCCGTCCCGCGCCGCGGCGTCCTCCGAGGCGACCTGCAGCGCCCCGGCCTGCAGGCTGATCAGGCTGACCTGGTGGGCGACCACGTCGTGCATCTCGCGGGCCAGCCGGGCCCGTTCCGTTGCCAGTACCCGGTCCGCGATCAGCCGGTCCTCCCGCTCCAGGCTGCGGGTGAGTTCCGCGACGCGCGCCGCCAGCTCGCGCCGGGTGCGGACCAGCAGGCCCAGGCCGATCGGCCCGGCCGAGGTGACCGACGCGTCGATCAGTACCAGGGTGTTCTCGCGGTACGCGGTGATCTCCAGGTCGGAGATGGGGTACGGGAAGAAGTGCGCGGCGATCAGCAGGAACGCGCAGTAGCCGAGGCGGGCGCGGCCCGGCCGGAGCGCGGCGACCGTGTAGAGGGCGATCATCGGGGCGAACCAGATGTAGCCGATGTACAGGCCCGGCAGTGTCGCCAGGAAGACGGTGAGCGGCAGCCGGCGGCGCAGCAGGAGGGCGAGCGCGGCGAGCAGGGAGACGCCCAGCTCCAGGGGCTGGTCGACGTCGTTGACGAGGAAGGAGTCGGCGATGCCGAGCAGGGCGGGGACGAGGAGGACGGCGCGGTGCCGCAGCCGGGCCGCGCGGGTGCCCGCCGGTGGACGGGTCGCCGGTGTCTCGGCTTCCGTCGCCGGGGTCGTTTCCGTGGGTGCGGTGGCCGGGGTCATCTGGGGCCTCCCGTGACCAGGCCCGCGCGGTCCGCGACGATCGCCGCCTGTACCCGGTTGATGCCGCCGAGCTTGCCCAGCAGGGCGCTCACGTGGTCCTTGACCGTACTGGGCGCGAGGCCCATCCGGGCGGCTATCTGCGCGTTGCCCAGGCCCTCGCCGAGCAGCGCCAGTACCTCCGACTCCCGGGGTGTCAGGGCGCGTACGGCCTCGGCGGCCGCCGCCTGGGTCCCGGCGTTCAGGTAGCCGCCGATGACGGCGCGGGTGACGCCCGGGTCCAGCACGCTGCCGCCCGCCGCGAGGGTGCGCACCGCGCGGATGAGCTGTTCCGGATCGGAGTCCTTCAGCAGGAAGCCGGCCGCGCCCTCGCGCAGCGCGGCGGTCAGGTACTCCTGCGCGTCGAAGGTGGTCAGCATGGCGATGGCGGGGGGCTCCGGGGCGGCGCGCAGGCCGCGGAGTACGGTCAGACCGTCGACGTCCGGCATGCGGATGTCGAGCAGCACGACCTCCGCCGCGCTGCGCCGGACCGTTTCCACGGCCGTCGCGCCGCTGCAGTCCGCGACCATCTGGACGTCCGGGGCGGTGCCCAGGATCATCCGCAGCCCGGACCGCACCAGCCGTTCGTCGTCCACCACAGCGACACGGATCACCGGTCGCCCCTTCCTGTCGTGCCGTACCGACTCCGCGCGGCGGGGGGTGCCACCCCCGCCGTCGGGCGGGGGTCGCACGCGACCTGCGGAGGATGCCGCGGGACGGCACCCGCGGGCAGAGTGCTCTTCATGCTGCACCACTGAAGAGGCCACAAGCCGTCCACGCGGTGCAGCTCACACCGGCGGCCGCCGCGACCCCCACACGCGACGGCCGCCTGTGGTGTTTCCGTACGGAATGCCTGCCACCGGGAGTGGAATCCTCATTCCGGGCGGGTGCGCGTCCAGGAGTGCGTGCTGCCCTGGCACGGGCTGAAGGCGCGCCCCGTGGTGAGTACCAGTACGGAGGTCATCGCGGCCAGTAAGTACGCGGTGGTGGCCAGGTCCAGCGTCCCCTCGGCGCTCCGCGTCCCGGCGCTGAAGGCGTCGGTGACCGCGTACCCCACCACCGTCCGCACCGTGAGGTAGAGCTGCATCGCGGCGAAGACGAGCAGCGCGCCGCGCACGTCCCGCCGCCCGCGCAGCGCCAGGGCGCCGACCACCAGCCAGCCGGCGATCCCGGCGAGTGCGGCGAAGCCGGGCCCGGTGACCGGCGCGTCCGCCGAAGGGAGCACGGCCGCGTCCACGGCGCCCGCCAGCCAGTCCCCGGCCCCCTTGGTGCCGACGGTGAGCAGCCGCACCGTCCAGGCCGCCTCGACCAGCCCGGCCAGCAGGAAGAGCACCCCGCAGACCCGCGAGAGCCGACCGGGCCACCAGGATCCGGCGGCCGGCCTGGGCTCCGCGCGGGCCGGCAGCAGGACGCACAGCGCGACCACCGCGGCCAGCAGTCCGAGCACATGTGTGGCCAGCGTCCAGCCGCCCATCGCCTCGAAGCTGTACGCGGAGCGGTAGCCGGGGTGCAGCAGTCCGATGCCCTCGCGCAGCGAGCGGGCCAGTACCAGGCAGGCGAGCAGCAGGGCGGCCGGGCGGGCGAGGGTGCGCTGCGCCAGCGCCGCGCCGGCCACTGCCGCCAGCGCCACCGCGAGCGCCCACTCCTGCGGTCCCAGGGCGCCCAGCGGGCCCGCCAGCGGGTTGAAGAGGCCCTCGACGAAGTCCAGCGGGCCCACCCGGGCGTCGGCCACGCCGGTCACCACCCAGGCGACGAGCGCGCCCGCGTACAGCCCGAGGGCCAGTCCGGCCGCGAGGTAGGCGCCGCTGTGCTCGGGCGCCGCCCGGCCGGGGTCGGCGCCCGGCCGCACATCGAGCAGCCCGCCGTCCTGCATCACCATGACCGACCCCCGATCGCCGTCCCTGTCATTGTTCAAGGACGGCGGGCGTACGCGCGGAGGTTCCACCCCTGTGTGTCGCGTGCCCCCGGGTCCCTCGGCCCCGCCGGGCATCGTTCGGCGCACCCGCCGCGGGGCCGTTCAGCGCACCCGTCGCGCGACCGCCGTGACGAAGTCGCGGATCTCCTGCCGGGTGCGGGCGCGCAGTTCGGTGAGCTCGTCCCGGCCGTCCACCCAGTGCAATTCCGTCACGTCCGCCAGCAGTCGCTCGGTCAGCTCCACCACCTCGGCGTCGTCGCTGACCAGTTGCGCGCGGAACATTGCCTCGTGCGCGGCGTACCGGGTCTTGTACTGCTCCTCGCGCAGTGCGGGGCTGTCCTCGTCGCAGCGGTCCTCGTCGTGCAGCACGAACCAGCGGTGGACCAGTACCCGGCGGTACTCCAGCAGCGTGCCCGCGTACGCGCAGTAGGCGTCGATGCGCTCCTGGCGCAGCTTCTCGTCGCGCGCGAGGGCGTGGCTGCGCTCGGTCTCCCGGCGCTGGAAGAAGTGGGTGATGCCGGCTCCGAGAAGCGTGCCGGCCACGGCCACCACGCTGGTAACGACTGCCTCCATATCGACAGTTGATCACTTCGGGGCCGTGCGGCGACAGGGGGCCAGGGCCTTCGGCCCGCTCCTTCCGCTTCGGTGACCGTGGGGCAAGATGGCCTCCATGGGGAGCTTCGGGGGACACGGCCGCCTGATCGCCGGCCGGTACCGGCTGGCGGGCCGGCTCGGCCGCGGCGGCATGGGCACGGTCTGGCGGGCCAGTGACGAACTGCTGGGCCGGCAGGTCGCGGTCAAGGAGCTGAACCTCGACGACGACCCGGACGACGCCGACGCCGGTGTGCAGCGCGAGCGGATGCTGCGTGAGGCCCGTACGGTCGCGCAGATCAAGCATCCGAACGTGATCGTCGTGCACGACGTGGTGATGCAGGACGAGCGCCCGTGGCTGGTCATGGAGCTGGTGGACGGCGGCTCGCTGGCCGACCGGCTGGCGAGCGGCGGGCCGCTCTCGCCGCGCGAGGCGGCCAGGATCGGCGTCGCGCTGCTCGGCGCGCTGCGCGTGGCGCACGCCAGCGGCGTACTGCACCGCGACATCAAGCCCGCCAACGTGCTGCTGGAGGCGGGCACCGGCCGGGTGGTCCTCACCGACTTCGGCATCGCGCAGGTGCCGGGTGCCACGACGCTGACCGAGACCGGGGCGTTCGTCGGCTCGCCCGAGTACACCGCGCCCGAGCGGATGGCGGGCCGCGGCACGGGGCCCGAGGGCGATCTGTGGTCCCTCGGGGTGCTGCTGTGCGCGGTGCTGAGCGGCGGCGAGACGCCCTTCCACCGCGATTCCATCGGCGGCGTGCTGCACGCCGTCGTCTCCGACGACATCCGTATCCCCGAGGCGGCCCGGCCGCTGTACACGGTCGTGGACGGGCTGCTGCAGCGGGACACGGAGCGCCGGCTGACCGTCGCGGCCACCGAGCGGCTGCTGCGCGGCTACCTCCAGACCGGCCGGATGCCGGAGCCGGGCGCCGCGCTCACCCCCGAGGAGCGGCCGCCCTTACTCACCGGGCCCGCCCGGCAGTCGGCGCCGCTCCGGGACGCGTTGGACGGCCGGGCGCTGGCCGCCGCCGCGCGCCCGCACACCGGACGCGCCCGGAACGTACGCAATGTCCTGCTCGCCGTGACGGCCGCCCTGGCGCTGGCCGCCGCGGGCGCCGGGATCGCGGCGCTGGTGCTGAACGGGCGGGGCGCGGACGACGGCAACGCGCCCGCCACGCACTCCCCGCGCCCGTCCCCGACGGCGTCCGGGAGCCCGGGGCCGAGCGCCACCGCCCCGGCCGGGTACGCCACCGTCCGCGACCCGCAGGGCTTCGCCCTCGCCGTGCCGGCCGGGTTCACGCGCTCCTACGAGAAGCCGCGGGTGTACTACTACTCCGCCGGCCGGCGGTTCCGGCTGGGCATTCATGTGCAGCCGCCGCAGCTGGGCGGACCGCTGGGCACGATGCGCGACGCGCACATCAACGGGCCGCAGAATTACCGGGGTTACCGGGACGGCGAGGTCACCGCCACCACCCACCGGGGCCACCGGGCCGCGCTGTGGCAGTTCACCTGGGACGGCGGGCCCGAGGACGGCGGCCCGCGCCGCACCTATGACCTCAGCTGGGACGAGGGGGGCCGGATGTACGACGTGTGGATCTCCGCGCCGGCCGGCGACCGGGCCGTGGCGAAACGACACTTCGACACCGCGCTGGCCACCTTCCGGGCGCTGCGCCCGCCGCTGACCGACTGAGCGTCCGCCGGTCGCCGGTGGACGAATCCGCTGTACAGCAGCGTCCTGGCCAGTGATCACTGGCGTAATTGTGGGCAGCCGGTGAAAACTCATTACTGCCGGGTACACAAAGCGTGTCCGGAGGCATACCCTCGGCGCCATGACGGACTCGCTGGACACCGCACAGACCGCCCCCGCCGACGGCAACCCGGTCGCCTCCGCCGCCGCGGGCAGCCGCACCGCCGCCGACGTGGTCACCAAGGACCTGGTCGCCCGCCTCACCCGTGGCGTGGTCGGCAGCGGCAGTACGGCGAACCACACGCCGTTCACCGGCGAGGTCCTCGCCGAGCTGCCCGAATCCACCCCCGAGGACGTCGCGGACGCCTTCGAGCGGGCCCGCGTGGCACAGCGCCAGTGGGCGGCCACCCCGGTACGCAAGCGCGCCGCGATCCTGCTCCGCTTCCACGACCTCGTACTGCAGCGCCAGGCCGAGGTGCTGGACCTCATCCAGCTGGAGACCGGCAAGGCCCGGCTGCACGCCCACGAGGAGATCCAGGCGGTCGCCGTCGCCGCCCGGCACTACGGCCGCAAGGCCCCCGCGTACCTCAAGCCCAAGGGCCACACCGGCGTCGTCCCCACCCTCACCAAGGTCACAGAACTCCGCAGGCCCAAGGGCGTGGTGGGCCAGATCGCGCCCTGGAACTACCCCTTCGAGCTCTCCGTCGGCGACGCCCTGCCGGCCTTCGTCGCGGGCAACGCCGTCGTCATGAAGCCCGACACCGAGACCGCGCTGACCGCCCTGTGGGCGCGCGAGCAGCTGATCGAGGCGGGCCTGCCGCCGGAGGTCTGGCAGGTCGTGATCGGTGAAGGGCCGGTCGTCGGCCCCGAGGTCGTCAAGCACGCCGACTACGTCTCCTTCACCGGCTCCACCCGCACCGGACGCGAGGTCGCCCAGGGCGCCGCGGCCCGCCTCGTCGGCTGCTCGCTCGAACTGGGCGGCAAGAACGCCATGTTGGTGCTGCACGACGCGGACATCGACAAGGCGGCGGCCGGCGCCGTCCGCGGCTGCTTCTCCTCCGCGGGCCAGCTGTGCATCTCCATCGAGCGGCTGTACGTCCACGAGTCGATCGCCGACGAGTTCGCCGAGCGCTTCGCCGCCCGTACGAAGGCCATGCGGCTGGGCAACGCCCTCGCGTACGGCGCCGAGATGGGCTCCCTCGTCGGCGAGCGCCAGCTGGAGACCGTCACCCGGCACGTCGAGGAGGCCGTCGCCAAGGGCGCCAAGCTGCTCGCGGGCGGCAAGCCGCGCCCCGACATCGGCCCGCTCTTCTACGAGCCCACCATCCTCGACGGCGTCCAGGCCCCGATGGCCGTCTGCAACGAGGAGACCTTCGGCCCGGTCGTCTCGCTCTACCGCTTCAGCGACGAGGAAGAGGCGATCTCGCTCGCCAACGCCACGCCGTACGGCCTGAATTCCAGCGTCTGGACCAAGGACGGCCGGCGCGGCCGCAAGGTCGCCGCCCGGCTGAACACCGGCACCGCCAACGTCAACGAGTCCTACGCCGCGGGCTACGGCAGCGTCCAGTCCCCGATGGGCGGCATGGGCGACTCCGGCCTCGGCCGCCGCCACGGCTCCGAGGGCATCCTCAAGTACACCGAGGCGCAGACCGTCGCACACCAGCGCGTCATGCCGCTGGCCCCGTCCTTCGGCATGGACGACGAAAAGTACGCCGCCTTCATGTCCCTGAGCCTGAAGGCCATGAAGGCCTTCCGCCTCCGCTGACACCCCAGCCCCGACCCGCACACTCCGAGGAGCGCCGATGCCAGGGGAGAACTCTGCCCAGAACCAGGCCCCGCAGGCCCGGACCAGCGAGCCGTCCTACGACTACGACGTCCTCGTCATAGGCTCCGGCTTCGGCGGCTCCGTATCCGCCCTCCGCCTCACCGAAAAGGGCTACCGCGTCGGCGTACTGGAAGCCGGCCGCCGCTTCACCCCCGAGACGCTGCCGAAGAACTCCTGGGACATCCGCAACTACCTCTGGGCACCGGCCCTCGGCTGCTACGGCATCCAGCGCGTCCACCTGCTCGGCAATGTCATGGTCCTGGCAGGCGCCGGGGTCGGCGGCGGCTCCCTCAACTACGCCAACACCCTCTACGTACCGCCCAAGCAGTTCTTCGACGACCAGCAGTGGGGCCACATCACCGACTGGCAGGACGAGCTCAAGCCGTACTACGACCAGGCCCAGCGGATGCTCGGCGTACGCCTGAACCCGACCCTGACCCCCTCCGACGTCCACCTCAAGGCCGCCGCCGAGAAGATGGGCGTGGGCGACACCTTCCACATGGCGCCGGTCGGCGTCTTCTTCGGCGACGGCAAGGACGCCGACGGCACGACGAAGGCGGCGCCCGGCGGCGAGGTGCCCGACCCGTACTTCGGCGGCGCGGGCCCCTCCCGCAAGGCGTGCTCCGAGTGCGGCGAGTGCATGACCGGCTGCCGGCACGGCGCGAAGAACACCCTCACCGAGAACTACCTCCACCTCGCCGAGCAGGCCGGCGCGGTCATCCACCCGATGACCTCCGTCGTCGCCCTCACCGAGGACTCCCGCGGCGGCTTCGCGGTCAAGACCCTGCCCACCGACGACAAGCGCAAGGGCAAGGGCCGCACCTTCACGGCGCGCCGGGTCGTGATCGCCGCAGGCACGTACGGCACTCAGACCCTCCTCCACAAAATGAAGGACACCGGCCTGCTGCCCCACCTCTCGCCCAAGCTGGGCGAGCTGACCCGGACCAACTCCGAGGCCCTGGTGGGCGCCCTCACCGACAACCGCCGCTACCGCAAGCGGACCGGCGAGAAGAAGGTCGACTTCACCCGCGGCGTGGCGATCACGTCCTCCATCCACCCGGACGCCGACACCCACATCGAACCGGTCCGCTACGGCAAGGGCTCCAACGCGATGGGCGGCCTGTCGCTCTTCCAGGTCCCGGTACGGGACGGCGCCGCGGCCCGCGTCCTCGGCTGGCTCGCCAAGTCGGCGCGCCACCCCGTGCTCTCGCTGCGCTCCCTCTCCAACCGCCGCTGGTCGGAGCGGACCATCATCGGCCTGGTCATGCAGTCCCTGGACAACTCCCTGACCACGTACCGGAAGCCGGGCGGCATCGGCAAGGGCCTGCTCACCGCGCGACAGGGCCACGGCGCGCCCAACCCGGCGCAGATACCGGCCGCCGCCGAGGCCGCCACGCTGATCGCCGAGGACATCAACGGCTTCCCCGGCAGCAACGTCGGCGAGCTGATGGGCACCCCGCTGACCGCGCACTTCCTCGGCGGCTGCCCGATCGGCGAGGACGCGGACCACGGCGTCATCGACCCGTACCACCGCCTCTACGGCCACCCGGGCATCTCCGTCGTCGACGGCTCGGCGGTCTCCGCGAACCTCGGCGTCAACCCGTCCCTGACCATCACGGCCCAGGCCGAACGCGCCATGTCCTTCTGGCCGAACAAGGGCGAGACCGACCCGCGCCCGGCCCCTGGCCGCCCGTACCAGCGCCTGACCCCGGTCGAGCCGCAGCACCCGACGGTCCCGGAAAAGGCATTCGCGGCACTGAAGCTGCCGTTCGTCCCGGTACCGAAGGTGCCAAAATCCAGCCCGTCCGGCGCTTGAGGACATCTTTGACCGGTACGAGGAGGGGCCGCACCCGGCGAACCAGGCGCGGCCCCTCATAGCTCAACCGGCATGACCGGCGTTACCGGTGTTACGCGGCAGCGCCATCCGTCCGACGACGACGCACGACGAAGATCGCCCCCGCACCCACGGCCATCGTGACCCCGGCGACCGCCGCGATCGTCGGCAGCGCCGAGGACGAACCGGTCTCGGCGAGCTTGCCGGTGACCGGGATCTCCTTCATGCCGCCCTGCGGAGCGGGCTTGTTCGGCTTCTTGTCACTCGGCTGCGGCTTGGCCGGCGGCACGGTGCCCGTGTCGCTGCCCGCGACCAGGATGTCGAACTCGTACTCCGACCCCTCGGAGTAACCGCAGTCGTTGTCCTCGTTCTGGTACGCGCCGATGGCGAAGGCGAAGCCGTAGCTGCCCGGGGTCTTCGCGTCGACCTTCAGACGCAGCTTGGCGTCGGCGTACTCACCGGGTGCCAGGTCGGCGACGGAGGCGAAGTAGCCGTACTCGTCGACGTTCTGCCAGGTGCCGGCGTCCTCGTCGTACCACTGCACGGTCAGCAGCTTCGAGACGTCGTCGAAGTCCTCGTTGTCGATGGCCGACAGCATGACGTAGGCGTCGGCGGACTTCATCGTCTGCTCGGAGACGTTGGTGGTGCGGAAGGTGAGGCTGTGCCAGCCCGAGCCGGCCACGATCTTGCTGGGCAGGCCGCGCAGGGTGGTGGTGATCGCCGCCTTTTCCGACTCCTCCTCATTGCAGGGCTCGTCGGTGGGGTCCTCGGAGGGAGTGGTGGGCGGGGTGGCGGAGGGCTCCTCGGTGGGAGCCTCGTCGTCCGGTGCCGAGGTGCTGGGCGCGGGCTCTTCCGTCGTCGGCCCGGTGGGCTCGGTGCCCTCCGAAGGCGTCTCGCTCGGCGTCTCGGTCGGCGTCTCGCTCGGCGGCGGCGTCTCGGAGGCGCTCTCGCTGGGCGCCGCCGACTCCGGGGCGGACGCGGTCGGGCTGGGGTTCTCGTCCGTCGCGTACGCGGCCGGCGCCGCGAGCAGCGCGGCAGGGGCGATGACGGCCGTCGCGGCGGCAGCCGTCAGTGCACGGCGAAGCTTCATCGTGTCAAGACCTCTTCGTGGGTCCAAAGTGCCGAGGGGGAGGCACGAATCGGTAGCGGGGCCGTCGCGGTGGGGCGCGGTATGGCCGTGCGTTTACGAGTAAATGACCAGCCACCTGGCGCAAAGGTTGCACGCGAGATTGCACATATCTGCGGAAGGGGAAGCGGGCGATGTCCGCCCGCGCAGAGCGAAGGGCCCCGAGGTGCCGTCCGCGAGGGGGTGCGGGCGACCGCGGGGCCCTTGCTGCTCGGCGCCGTCGTCAGGGCAGCGGCGGCGCCGAAGGAAGGCGCCCGGGGGGAGGGGCGCCTATGAGGCTCTGCTGGTGCTCTTGGTCCTCTGAAGCTCTGCTGGTGTAGACCAATGGCAGTGTCGGAAGCCGCCTCGATACGAGGTAATCGGCTCTTCATGCATCGTGCTGGATACGCCTCATCCGGCGCAACCGTTTCGACCGGATGCGGTCGGCCCCAGGCGTCCCCGGGGCCGACCGCCCCATCGGATGTGACCGGGCTGCTGTCCCCTGCCGACCGGCCACAGCACCGCAGCGAGGTCCCACGGCGCCGTCCGCTTCAACCCGGACGGCGTCTCATCGCTTCGGCGTTCCCGCCCACGGGGCGGCGTCTACGCGTAGTCCTGCAGGCCGCGCCTGGCTGGCGTGGCACCGGGAACAACGAAGCCCCGCGCCGCCCGGTCACGGTCCGTACGGGTGAGGCGCCGCCCGGACCTCGTACGGGTGAGGCGCCGCCCGAACTCAGATGCGCCCGCGGCACAGCTCCAGCAGCGTCATGGCCAGCGCGGTGCCGGGCCGGCCCAGCTGGTCCCGGAAGTGCTCCAGGACCTCCATCTCGCGGGAGAGGCTCACCCGGCGGCCGCCGGACGCGATCCGTTCCTTCTGGATGACCGCCGAGACGGCCATCCGTTCCTGTACGAGGCCGATGATCCGGCCGTCGAGGTCGTCGATCCGCCGGCGCGCGTCGCCGATCACGGCGGCGGCCTCCTCGGTCCGCGCGCCGGTCTCCGGGCGCGGCCGGGCCACCGCCCCGGTCGCCGTGGGCGTGGCCGTGGGCGTGTGCTCGGTCACGGTCGTGGTCGTGCTCACTGCCGCCTGTGCGTTGCTGCTCATGTCCGTCTCCTGGGGTCTGAAGGCCCCGGGGCCGCACCGCCCGGACGGGAAAACACCAGCGCCCCGGGCCTGTACGGCCCGGGGCGCCTGGGAAGTCGCTTGTCGCTTTTCAGCGGTTCATGCAGCGCGACCATGGCAGCCGGACGGGCCGGTGCCATAGGTAAAGACGAAGGTCAGCTGCGTGAACATGGGGCTCAGTATGTGCCCGGTAGAATCGAAAGTCCAACCCCTCCGCTCCACCACCGCCGGAAGGCCGCCGAAGTGTCAGCAGCGCCCCCCGCCGCCGCCCCGGATGTCGTCCTCGTTGTCGACTTCGGCGCGCAGTATGCCCAGCTCATCGCCCGCCGCGTCCGCGAGGCGCGGATCTACAGCGAGATCGTGCCCTCGACCATGCCGGTCGAGGAGATGCTCGCGAAGAACCCCGCGGCGATCATCCTCTCCGGCGGTCCGTCGTCGGTGTACGAGGAAGGTGCCCCCAGCCTCGACCGCGCCCTGTTCGAGGCCGGTGTCCCGGTCTTCGGCATGTGCTACGGCTTCCAGCTGATGTCCGTCAAGCTCGGCGGCACGGTCGACAACACCGGTGCCCGCGAGTACGGCCGCACGCCGCTGGCCGTCTCCAAGCCCGCCTCCACGCTCTTCGAGGGCACCCCGGTCGAGCAGTCGGTGTGGATGTCGCACGGCGACGCCTGCTCCGCCGCTCCCGAGGGCTTCACGGTCACGGCGTCCACGGACGTCGTCCCGGTCGCCGCGTTCGAGAACGACGAGAAGAAGCTGTACGGCGTGCAGTACCACCCCGAGGTGATGCACACCACGCACGGCCAGCAGGTACTGGAGCACTTCCTCTACCGCGGCGCGGGCATCGAGCCCAACTGGACGATGGGCAACATCATCGAGGAGCAGGTCTCCGCGATCCGCGAGCAGGTGGGCAACAAGCGCGCCATCTGCGGCCTGTCCGGTGGCGTGGACTCCGCGGTGGCCGCTGCCCTCGTCCAGAAGGCCATCGGTGACCAGCTGACCTGCGTGTACGTCGACCACGGCCTGATGCGCAAGGACGAGACCGAGCAGGTCGAGAAGGACTTCGTCGCGGCGACGGGCGTCCAGCTCAAGGTCGTCGACGCTTCCGAGCGCTTCCTGTCAGCGCTCGCCGGGGTCTCCGACCCCGAGGAGAAGCGGAAGATCATCGGCCGCGAGTTCATCCGGGTCTTCGAGCAGGCCCAGGCCGAGATCATCGCCGAGGCGGACCCGGGCGAGCCGGTCGAGTTCCTCGTCCAGGGCACGCTGTACCCGGACATCGTCGAGTCCGGCGGCGGCACGGGCACGGCCAACATCAAGTCCCACCACAACGTGGGCGGCCTGCCGGAAGACCTCGAATTCAAGCTGATCGAGCCCCTCCGTCAGCTCTTCAAGGACGAAGTCCGGATGGTCGGCTCCGAGCTGGGCCTGCCCGACGAGATCGTCCAGCGCCAGCCGTTCCCCGGCCCCGGTCTCGGCATCCGCATCGTCGGCGAGGTCACGCGCGAGCGCCTCGACCTCCTCCGCGAGGCCGACGCGATCGCCCGCGAGGAGCTCACCGCGGCGGGCCTGGACCGCGACATCTGGCAGTGCCCGGTCGTCCTCCTCGCGGACGTCCGCTCGGTCGGCGTCCAGGGCGACGGCCGCACGTACGGCCACCCCATCGTCCTGCGTCCGGTCTCCTCCGAGGACGCGATGACGGCGGACTGGACCCGCATGCCGTACGACGTACTGGGCCGCATCTCCACCCGCATCACCAACGAGGTCGCGGACGTCAACCGCGTAGTCCTCGACGTCACGAGCAAGCCCCCGGGCACGATCGAGTGGGAGTGACCTTGCTGTAGGCACACTCCCGGTCAACGCCGACGCCGTCGCTCATTCGTTTGAGTGGCGGCGTCGGCGTATGTGCTGGGTACGCTGACGGCACGGCCCAGAATCCCGTCCATGGGAGGACTCATGACCGCCGAGACCGAGCACCACTGGCCGGTGCCGCCGCAGGACGGTTACACCGTGGACGACCTGCTGACGCTGCCCGACCTCCCGCCGCACACCGAGCTGCTCGACGGGAGCCTGATTTTCGTGAGTCCGCAGCGCTACTTCCACAGCGTCGTGATCGACTTTCTTGTGAACGGGCTGCGCCGCACTGTGCCGCCTGAGCTCTTGGTCGTGCGTGAGATGGCCGTGGCCATCGACAAGCGAAACGGGCCGGAGCCGGACATCTCCGTCGTGCGAGCCGTGGCGCTACGGAACGACGACCAGGCCCACTTCCAGGCCCGGGACGTCATGCTCGCCGTCGAAGTGGTCTCCCCGGAATCCGAGGCGCGGGACCGCGACACCAAGCCGCACAAGTACGCGGGCGCCGGAATCCCGTACTTCTGGCGGGTCGAGAAGGCCGGTACGGACGGCCGCCCGGTCGTGCACACCTTCGAACTCGATCGCGAGGGCCGCACGTACTGTCCTTCGGGTGTGCACCGTGATCAGCTGAAGCTTGCCGCCCCCTTCGACATCGGTATCGACCTGTCGGGGATCGGCAACCTCTGACGGCTGAGATGCCTACCGACGACCCCTTTCCCAGTTGGCTTCCGGGATCCATCACGATCGACTGAAGTCGGCGCTCCCCTTCCCGGTCGGCATCGATCTCACTACGCTCCATGGCCGCCGGTAACGGTTGACGCCTCGCGTCCCGGAGCGGAAGATTAATTCCGTACTGCGGCAGCAATCATCCGCTATGCGGAAGTGAGTGGGGCGTAAGCAATGAGCACCATCGGTTTCATCGGTCTCGGGATCATGGGGAGCCCGATGGCGGTCAACCTGGCGAAGGCCGGGCACACCGTCCGCGGGTGGAACCGCAGCCCCGGGAAGGCCGGCGCGCTGGTCGAGGCCGGCGGTACGGAGGCCGGCAGCATCGCCGAGGCGGTCCGGGGAGCCGACGTGGTCATCACGATGGTGCCCGCGTCGCCGCAGGTCGAAGAGGTCGCGTATGGGGATGAGGGCATTCTTGCGCACGCCAAGGACGGTGCGTTGCTGATCGACATGTCTTCGATCACGCCGCAGACCTCGATCGACCTGGCCGGGCGGGCCAAGGAGCACGGCGTGCGGGTGCTGGACGCGCCCGTGTCCGGCGGTGAGGCCGGTGCCATCGAGGGCGTGCTCTCGATCATGGTCGGCGGCGAGCAGGCGGACTTCGACGCGGCGAAGCCGGTGCTCGAAGCGATGGGCAAAACGATCGTGCACTGCGGCCCGCACGGCGCCGGGCAGACCGTCAAGGCCGCCAACCAGCTGATCGTCGCCGTCAACCTGCAGGCGTGCGCGGAGGCCGTCGGCTTCCTGGAGAAGTCCGGCGTGGACCTGGAAGCCGCGCTGGAGGTGCTGAACGGCGGGCTCGCCGGCTCGGCCGTACTGACCCGGAAGAAGGCGAACTTCCTCGCGGGCGACTACCGCCCCGGCTTCAAGCTCGCGCTGCACCACAAGGACATGGGCATCGTCACGGACGCCGCCCGCACGGTCGGCGCGACGCTGCCCGTCGGCGCCACCGCGGCCCAGCTCATCGCCTCGGCGGTGGCCCGCGGCGACGGGGACCTGGACCACTCGGCGCTGCTCCGCGGCGTCCGCCTGATGAGCGGTCAGGACGAAGAGAAGTAACGAGCCGCTGTCCGGTCGGCAGGAGCGGGTGGGAGAGGTTCACACCACCTCCACGGCAACCGCCCGTACCGTGTCTGGTCTCTTCACCTGCCCCGGCGTAGCTTCCCGTGCGAGTCACACACGAGGGAGAACAGCCATGCCCGAACCGACGCCGATACCCACCGACCGGCTCCAGTTCGCGATGCCGCCGACGCACGCGACCGTCGAGGAGGAGCGCCGGTACCGCAAGGAGCGGCTCGCCGCGGCGCTGCGGCTCTTCGGCCGGTACGGCTTCGAGGAGGGCGTGGCGGGCCACCTCACCGCCCGGGACCCGGAGTTCACCGACTGCTTCTGGGTGAATCCCTTCGGGATGTCCTTCCGGCACATCACCGTGAGCGACCTGCTCCTCGTCAACCGCGAGGGGCAGGTCGTCGAGGGCCGCCACCACGTCAACCAGGCCGCGTTCGCGATCCACGCGCAGATCCACGCCGCCCGCCCCGACGTCGTCGCCGCGGCGCACAGCCACTCCACGTACGGCAGGGCGCTGGCCGCGCTCGGCGAGCTGCTGGAGCCGATCACGCAGGATGTCTGTGCGTTCTATGAGGATCACGCGGTGTTCGACGAGTACACGGGGGTCGTCGTGGACGAGGCGGAGGGTGCGCGGATCGCGGCAGCCCTCGGGCCGCGCAAGGCGGTGATCCTGCGCAACCACGGGCTGTTGACGGTCGGCGACTCCGTGGACGCCGCGGCCTGGTGGTTCCTCACCATGGAGCGCTCCTGCCAGGTGCAGCTCGCCGCGAAGGCCGCGGGCAAGCCCGTACTGATCGATCACGGCAGCGCGCTGCGCACCCGCGAGCAGCTCGGCAGCGATCTGGTGGCGTGGATCAACTACCAGCCGCTGTTCCAGCAGATCAGCCGCGACGAGCCGGATCTCTTCGGCTGACGGCCCGAGCCGGCGCCGAGCGGGGCCTCCCGCACGCCCCGGAACAGCGCGGTTGGCGCCCGACCCCGCCCCTCGGCACAATGCGCAGCCATCGCTGCCATCAGGGAGCGTGACGGCGACTACGGGTAGCGGGCGGTACGGAAGTGTCGGTGGACGCGGCGGCGGGAGCAGGGGCGGATACGCGTACGAGTACGAGTGGGAGCGCGAGTACGAGTACGGAGACGGGGGCCCGCATCGAGTGCGGCTGCGGGGACTGTCCGCAGGGCGCTCGGACGGGGCACCGGCAGGCGGTCGCCGCGTTCCTCGCGCTGCGCGAGGACTTCGCCGCGGGGCGCGGCGTACCGGCCGCGCTCGCCCACTCCGCAGGCGCCGCCCGCCAGTGGATCTCCGACGAGCTGGCCCAATCGGCCCGTACGGTCGCCGAACGCGCCGCCGCCGAAGGCCGCGCCCGGCGCGGGACGCTCTGGCGCCGCACCCCGCTCGTCCTGTGGGGCGCCGTCGCCGCGCTGCTCATCGGCCAGGCGCTCACCGCGATCGGCGCCGGCTGGACCGACGCCCGTACCGCGGCGCTGGCCGCCGCCGTCGTCCTCGCCGCGCTGCTCACCGCGCTCGCGTGGCGGCACCGCGCCCACGGCGGCCTCCTCGCGCCCGTCACCGGCGAGGACGGCCGCCTGTCCACCTCCCGCACGGTCGCCGCCGCCTGGCTGCTGCCCGTCGGCTGGGCGGTACTGATGTTCGCGACCAGGCTCGCGCTGGCCCCGGACGCCGCCGGGCGCCGCCGCCTGCTGGCCGGGCTCGACCTCGCGCGCGGTGCCGGGCTGCTCACCGTCGTGGCGCTGGCCTGCGCGGCGGCGGCCGTTGCCGCCCGGCTGGTGGCCGTACGCCTCGCCGCCGGGCGCCAGCAGAAGGTGCCCGCCGAGTACCCGCGCGCCGGGGACCTGCTGACTGACGACGCCGGCCGCGGCAGCTTCGCGGACGCGCAGTACGTCCTGCTCAACGCGGTCGCCGTGGTCTTCGCCGCGGTCCGCCTCGGCACCGCGCCGGACCGGCTCCCGGACCTCCCGTGGGGGCTGGTGGCGCTGGCCGCGGTCAGCGCGGCGATGTACCTGGCGGGCAAGTACGCGGAGGGCGCCCGCCCGGTCGTGCTGTCCGTCGTACGGGCCCGGGAGATCGGCGGCCTGGACGGGCCGGTCCGCACCGGCGACGACATCGAGATCCGCGGCAGCGGCTTCGTCCCGCCGGGCGCCCAGCCGCCGCACCGGCTGGCCCGTACGGTCGTCCGCATCGGGGACGTGGATGTGCACGTCCCGCTGGTGCCGGTCCCCGGCGGCTTCGCGAACCCGGCGGACGGCGCGCTGATCGTGCCGGTACCGGCCGACGTGGAGCCGGGCCGCGCCGAGGTACGCGTCATCACGGCGGCGGGCGTCGAATCCGCCGCGTATCCGCTGTTCATCCAGGAGTGAGCGGCGTCCCCGCTGATCATCCGGGAGTGATGTACGGGTGCGGCGCGCACCCTGGTGCCGCCCGCTGACGTTGAATGTTCTGTGACGCCCGGCCCGTATCAGTCTTCGAACGCCCGCCCGTGGGCAGAATCGTCCGCGCCGGGCGGCGACGCAGAGGCGGGAGGACATCATGGTGCACACGGGCAGATCGCTCGCGGTCGGCCACGGAGGAAACGGCGGCGGTGCGGGCCCCGGGGGCCTGCGCGGCTCGCTCGCGCGGTACGCGCTGCTGCCGCTGCGGATCTTCCTCGGCGTGACCTTCGTCTACGCGGGCCTGGACAAGCTCACCGAGCCGGGCTTCTTCGCGGCCTCCGGGACCGGTTCGATCGGCGAGTTGATGCGGCAGTCCCGGCCCTCCGCCGGCGTGCCGCAACTGGTCGACCTGGCGCTGCACAGCCCGGCGGTCTTCGGTTACGTCATCGCGGCGGGCGAGCTGGCGGTCGGCATCGGCATGCTGCTCGGCATCCTCGGCCGGCTCGCGGCGACCGGCGGCGCGCTGATCTCACTGAGTTTCTGGCTGACCGTCAGCTGGTCGACCACGCCGTACTACTTCGGCAACGACCTGGCGTACCTGATGGCGTGGCTGCCGCTGATCCTGGCCGGCACGCCGTACCTCTCCCTCGACGCGCTCTACGCCAAGCGCCGCCGCCGCTTCGGCCGCCGGCTCATCGGCTGACCGGCGGCTCATCGGCGACCGGCCGCTCCTCCGGCGGCGGCAGCTCCGCGCCCCGCCGGCGGCGCGCCAGCCCGTACAGCGCCGAGACGCCGCCCGAGAGGAAGAGACCGGCGGGGAGCGCGATCAGCGGCCAGGCGCCGGGCACGTCGATCCGGCCGGCGGCGTCCAGTGCGTAGACGCCGCCGATGCCGAGCGCGGTCAGGCCCGTGACGAGCCGGGCGGGCCGGAACTCATGCCGCAGCACGGTCGGCCACCTCCTCATGAGCCGGGGCCGCCGGCTTCGCCGGCGCCTCGGGTGCCTCCGGTGTCGCCCCCACGTAGTCCACCTCCGCCTGTCCGACCCCCACCTCCAGCCGCAGGTCGAGCGTGCCGTGCGGCCGCTCGCCCTTCTTCAGGCCGTGCGCGGGCAGCGTGACGGTCCGCGTCCGGTCGGGCGAGACGTCGATGTCGCCGGCCGCCTCGCCCGGCAGCTGGATGTCGCCGAGCCCGACGTCGACCCGTACGCGCGTCCTTACGCCCTCCGGCAGCGTCACCCGCAGCAGTCCGGCGCCCACCTCGGCGTGCGTCCGGACCGTCTGTCCCTCCTTCAGGCGCAGCCCGCTGAGGTCCAGGTGACCGCGGCCCGCGCCCAGTTCGTACGTGGGCCGGACGGCGGCCGCCGTCGACGGCGGCCAGGTGCGGGTGTCCCAGTCGGTCGTGATGTTGCGCGGCAGGACGGTGGTCGCGCCGAGCAGCAGGGCGGTGACCACCACCATGAAGACCGTGCCGCCACCGGTCCGGCCCAGCCACGCGCTGAGCACCATGCCGAGCCCGAAGACCACCAGCGCGGCCGCCAACCCCGCCTGCAGGCTCGCGGGCAGCGAGCCGCCGTGCCAGGACGGCGACGCGGCCACCGCGCCCGCCACCAGCGCCAGCAGGAACGTCAGCCCGCCGATCGACCGCGCCCGCGCCGGCCGCCGCCGCTTCCGCGTCTCCGGCACCGCCGAGGCCCCCGAATCCCCCGCGGCCGGACCGGCCTTGCTGTACGCACCTGTCCTGTCATACGCACCCGTCCTGTCGTACGCACCCGCCGCTGCCCCTTCGTATGCGTACGACGGCGTGTCAGCGGGCCCCCACAGATACCCGGTGCGGCCCGCCTGCCCACCCGCCGGGCCGTCCTTGGTGAGCGGGTCCCGCCACCACGAAGGGCTGCCGGGCGCGGGCGGCGCCTGCGTCTCGGGCGGCGCGTCCGCGACGGCCTGCGCGGTCGCCGCGTCCACCGGCCCGGCGCCGTGCGCCCCGGCCCGCCGCTGCTTC